>NZ_JBEXLC010000134.1:0-24499 GCF_040609795.1 Nocardia sp. NPDC004604 | reverse complement strand
GGTCGTCTTCAGAAGTGATACAGGCTCGCGGTGCTTCGAGGGGTGGTGTGCCAAATGTGAGGGTGGAACCCCACATTCGTGTTCTGGACTCTTCCAGAATTTTGCGTGCGTCCCCCAATGAGGCAGCGCTGGGTGCTGCGTCGCTTACCGTTGCGTCGGCTGACAGATGCCGACCGGTGACAGTCAGTCCTGCTGCGCGGCAGCCGACTTCGACCAGCCCGATCGATGTCGAGATATCGAAAAAGGGGAGGGCATCAATGATGATGGACTATTCATCAGCGCCGGTGCGCAGCAGCGTGATAGTGGATGCACGAATTGACGGGTATCGCGGGTGGTTTCGGACTCGGCATCCCAATTCGCTGCCCACTGCATCGTTCGCGGCGCTCGAGGGGGCAAGCCCGATGACCGCTCGAAGTTCCTCGAGTTGGGCTTGATCGAGCCGACCTGTTGTGACCAGGCGAAACCGCCGCATCAGTTTCATTCGAGGCCCTCCCGATGTTGCCTTCACGACTGCACTACGCGATCGGGCGATGTGCCGCTGTCCAGCCACGCCGTTGCGATCCTTCTCGCGACGGCCCGATAGAGCATATCGTCGGCGCTGTCCTCTGACGCGATTACCGCTGTGGCCTTGTTCAGGACCAACGTGTACTGACTGCCCTGAATATCGGTGTACCGGTAGCGAACTCGTTCCTCGTCTTCCTCAATTTTCTCGATTTCTGCGTACAGTGCCAATGTCATGGCCTCCTTGTCCCGAAGCTCGGATGACAACCGATCAAACCTGACGTGCCAGCCCGAGCAGTGGCAGGTCGAGGTCGCGTTCGTCCGCGTTGTTGTTCCATGCGGTGTAGGTCAAGGACCCCGGGTCGGTGATTCGGAATGCGTCACGGAGTCCGGTCACCACCATCGCCGCCAACTGGCGGTAGATGGCTGAAGTGACCGGCCATGGCAGTTCGATCCACCAGTAGGGGCCGTGGTCGGAATCGGGTTCCTGCCAACCTGTCTCGGTGATCGAGCGGTGTCCCGTTTCGCCCGGCCGTGCGGAGGGATCGAGGAACTCATCGCCTACCAATTCGGCTAGAAGCTCGCTGTCGGTCTGCGCGAACTGCGCGAACCTCTGGTGGCCTGGTGGGAGTCCCGCCTCTACGATCTTTACGATCGCGCCTGCGGGCAGTACAGCCAACTGATCGGCCAGTCGCTCGGTGAATTCCGTCCAATCCGTCATGTCAGGCCCTGCCGTTCGAATTCGATGGATCTGTCGAGAGCCGCCAGCGAGGCGTTCGTCTGATACGTCAGCTGGACAGCATGTGCGAGACTCAGATTCTTCAGGCGCAATGTTGTTTCCGGGAAAGCCCAACGGATTTCCGCGGCTTCCCCCGGCATGCGGGCGGTTGGTTTGCCGAGGGCGCCGGTTATGGCCTCGTTCATCCTGACGAACGCGTCATGCACCATTGCTCGGCCGGTCGCGTCCTCGCTCGCGGAGTCGTCACCATCAACTCGATGGACTCGGCTACCCCGTCGCGGCCGTTTACCGAACCGCTGCTCAGCCCGAAGCCGCAGTCGAGCATGACCCAATCCTTTCGGGTCATCAATACCTTCCAGTCGATCCTCGCCGCTATCGCGGGCACATCCTGCAGCTGCCACGACCAGTCCAACGACCGCAAGCCGGTAGCCAATTCGACTATCTCGTCATCGGTCAGCGCACGCCATCCCGTCATGGGTAAGGCAGAGGCCCGGTTGAGCATCTGGATTGATCTCGGGACACTGGATCAGCTGATGGTGTGTTCCTCGCTCAACGGGTTGCCATCAGCATCGACCTCCTCGTAGTCGATGCTGAATTCGAGATTCGCGCCTCGGCACTGTTCGGCAAGCTCATGCAGCCGGGAAACGGCAGCATCGACGGTGTCATCAATATGGCCTTCGAGGAGGAAGTAATTGGGCGGATTCTGTGGATCTGCCTCGTAGCAGAGCAGTTCGAAGCCGTCGGATTCGTAATGCGTTTCCCATCCCCGGCGGGGTCGCATACGCAGATCGTCGGTCGCCAACCACGACCTTAATATTTGCTCGATAATTTCCGGATTACCGGTTTCGATACTTCCGTGGAACGACGTACTCGGCACAATCTACTCCAATCTCACAATCGTAATCGCAGCTATCCTACCGAACGGCGTCTGGCCTCGTCCTCGCCGTAGAAGATCGTGATACCAGGGTTTTTCCGCAGGATCATGCGGATCGAGGGCGGTTGATAGGTGAGCATCAGCGTGTTCTCGATGCCCTCCCATTGGACCCACGGGCTCGTTCCCGCAGCGCGAGTGGTCGGCTTGCCATAACTTGCAATGAGAGCCGTTGCCATTCGCGTGAAGGCTTCATTCAGGTGTGCGTCAATTTTGTCATCCACGGTCACGGTAGCGACTGGCAGATCTATGAGTTCGGCGTCGACACCACGGCCACGGATGTAGCAGTTACCCGGAACGGATCTGGTATCTAAGGTTATTTGACCAGATTCTACATATTCCAGTGTCCAGAAGGATGCCGCGGCACCGAGACCGAGCAGGTCGTCCATCCGCCACGACCAAACCATATTTCGGAGCCCGCGAGCCAGGTCGACGACCTCATCATCATCCAGCGCCGGTCGTCGAGTTGGTGGGGTGCGGGGCTGGATTTCGTCGGCGGGCCGGATCGCTCGGTCGTCGCGATCCACTCTGTACCCCAGAGATTCGAACGCTGACATCGGTGTCCTGTCACGCTGGACTCGGTCAACGATCTCGTCTGCTTTTCGGCGTCTTGTTGGGTTTACAGCGACTGTCGACCGTAACGCTGCGGTGTCGAGGATCGCGTAGATAGAGGGATCGAAAAGTGGTAGCGGTTGGTCGTCGACCGACGCGGTGTCAATGGTTGTGCGTATCGGCGCAAGAGACGCGGCCAGGCGTCCCGGTGATGCCGTGTCGGTCTTGGCCGAGAGGGGCTCGCCAGCTGATAGTTGGCGTTCTAAAGTTGTGAATCCCACTGCACGGCAACCTAATTCGGCGAGGCCCTGCCACTTGGCGTATTTGGTGCCGGGTATGACATCCAGGGTGATGGTCCATTCCTCGGCGCCGGTGCGTATGAGAGCGAGCACCATTGCGGTGATCGTTTGATATTTGGGATGCTGTTCGGTACGGCGTCCCAACTCGGTGCCAACCGGGTCGACCACGGTTCCGGATGGGCTGAGTCCCAGGAACTCTCGCAGTTGATCAAGATGTGGTTGGTCGAGCAGATCGCGCAGGACCAGTGTCAGTCGTCTTTTCAGCAATTTCACGTCGCATCGATCCATGTTGGGTTTGCAAGGGCAGACTCAGAGACCTATTGCCGTCGTTCCTGTTCCACGTGTCGTAAACCATGGACGCCGGATCGGGAATGCGGAAACCGTCCCGGAGTCCGGTGACAACCATAGCTGCCAACGGGTAGCGGACGGCCGAGGAGATCGGCCACAGGAGCTCGATCCAGCAATTATCGGAATGATCGGTATCGGGTAGTTGCCAGTCGGCACCGATAACGTGGTGTCGCGCCCCTTGGGTAACCGGTGGCCGACCGGGGCTAGGCATGCGTCGCTAGTCGATTCGGCCACCAGTAAGTATTCGTCGATGGCGAATTGAACGAAGGAGAATCGGTTCCTGGACCCCATAGCAATGATCGTCATGATCGTGCCGACGGGCAACGCTGCTAGCTGCTCGGCCAGCTCCTTGGCGAACTGCTCCCATTCGGTCACGTGAGCGATCCTTCTCCCGTGGCGAGTCGTCGAAAGTGTGTGTCGATCGACGCCATTCGATCGCGTGATTATCCTAGTTGCTCGATCCCCCAGCGGTATCCAGTGTTTCCAGCTCATCGCTAGCGCTCGCGCTCTCGTGCTTGCTCACGCGCCTCGATCTCCCTGGCTCTTCTTGCCCGCTGGGCCGCCGCCTCGGGACGTTCCCGAACCGACCCGTGCGCGTCTGCGCCTTGGCCTAGCTCCAATAGGAAGCGTTGGACGATGACGTCGCGCTGGACCCCGCGTTCGATTCCCTTGGCGGCTTCCGCATAGCGGCGCGCCTGCGAGTTGTACGGTACTTCGATCGGTTCTCCTCCAGGCTGCCGGTAAATTAGCACCCCCTTCTCGACATCCCTTCCTATCGGATCGTTATTACGGACCAATTGATAGACTTTCGGATCGAGGGTCCGCATTCTATCTCCGGTCAGTTCGAGGGCCTTTGTCGGTCCGATGGTGTCATTGTGGTCCTGCCTAACGAGCTCGCGACCGAAAACATCCAATGCGTTCCCATGTGTCCGAGCACGTTCAGCCTCCAGAATTTGGGTTATGGGTTCAATCTGCGCGCGATTCAACCCCAGAGATTCGAGCGTGCGCGTATCGACCGCTCGTTCGTGTTCCAGAGCGCGGTGAATCTGATCATATATCTCGCGCGCCTGCGCGGGATCGATTTCCTTGCCCTGCGTGGCGGCCTGTTCGAGTTCCCGAGCCTGTTCGTGGATCAGTTCGATGAATTGTGTAGTTGCCCGTTCCATCGGTTCACGAGCTTCCATGACCTTGTCCGTCGCCTGTCGTACGAATTCATTCCGGAAGGCATCGCTTGCTTTGCCTAGAGTGCTGGCGCGATCGAGTTCCAATTCCCGGGCGACGAGTCGTTCATGGTTCGGATCCAGCCCCAATTTTTGAACTGCTCGAGACTCTATTTCTTGCTCGTGCCGAATGACACGTTCTATGGCATCGTAGTTCTGTAGCACCTGGGTCAGTTCCGGCGTCTTGCCCTCGGCAAGGATGGACTCCAATTCGCGAGCTCTGTTCAGTTCGTGCTGGACGAACCGTGCACGTTCCTTGAGGTGCTCGTCGCGGTATTCCAGGACCTTCTGAGTGGCAGCCTCGACTAGGTGCCGGTTGGCGACTTCGAGTTGGGCAGCCACCATATGGTTTTGCTCGTAGATGCCGATTTCCAGAACGTGCGCGGCAATTTTTGCCGACTCGCCCAACTCCAAGTCGCGCAGCACGTCCAGTCGGCTATCGAGTTCAAGCTTGTGCCCCGTGATCAAATGATCTCTAGCCAAGACGAGATCCCTGCTCAACTCGGACAGCGGAACCCCCCGCTCCAGTCCGCTCCATACTCGGTCGAGCGCCTCCTTTGCTTGGGCGTGCTCGATCGTGGCCTCGATATCCGGTAGTCGGTCATTGGCCAGCTCGACGGCCAACTCCACGATCTCCCGCTGATTCGGGGTGAGGCTCTCCAACGCATGCTCGCGTTGGTCGGCGAGGTCCCGGGCCAGCTCCTGCCCGCGTTGCGCGACCAGGTCGCGTGCGGGCGTGGGGGCGCGCTGGATGCCGTCGCCGCCACGGTAAATCCCTATGGGCGGTGGCAGGTCATCGCGCTCTGGAACGGCGGGGACCGGTTTGTCGTCTGTCTCATCCTGGATGCGGTAGAGGTTCTCGATCTCGCGCTGCAATTCGAGCTCTCGAGCCCCGTTCAATCTGTGGGCAAGTTCCTGCGCCCGATCCTTGTCGGTAGTTTCGACGACAGGTAGTTCCGGGCTCGAATCGAACGCACTATCCGGAACGATCAGAGATATGTCTTCGATATTCAGTTCTGGGTATTTTTCCTGAATTTCCTTACCAGCTACTTTGAGTGGCTTGGAGATATCAGAAGTGGATCTTACAACTCCTTTCAGGACAGCGTTCGAGAAGGTCTTTGCCTGGCCGTTGTAAGCATTTTTGTTGGCATCTATACGCTGCGCCAGATCCCACATCTCGGATCGGGTGAGGTCTTTCAGTTTCAACGGGACTGCCGGTGTCGCATCAGCGGGTCGGGTTGCGGCCCGACCGTCGAAGCGATCGGCAAGCAATTTATAGAACCGGTCCCGGTCGATAACGATTGCGAAATCGACATCTTTCGCTTCGGGTTTGCGCAGCGCAGACCCTTGAATGTACGGGTCGAGGTCGCCGAGCCCTGCTCGGTGGAGAGCTTCGTGGAAGTCCCGGGCGAAAGCGTTGAAGTGTTCGGTGCTGTCGAAGCGGTACGGATAGCCGCGTTGCGAAACAACGTTGGCCCAGTTGTCCATGTGGCGTGCGAGGGTGTCTGCGGTAACGGGTTTCGCGATGCGGGATCCGGTCTGAATGAGATCTGCGATGCTGCGATCGCTGAGCCCCAGCTGGCGCCCTTGCTCGACCAGCGCGTTGAGCTCTCGGTCGTTGTAGCTGAGCGCAAATTTCTCGGAATCGCCTGCGACTCGATCCCGAACCTTGTCGATGAGTTCTTTGGCAGGGACCTGTGATCGGTCGTCGGAGCGGCCACGGCCGAGTTCGCCCTTATTGACCGGCTCGTGGGGCCGACTGTCGCCAGCGCTCTGTGCCTCACGGGTGGGCTGGGCGGTGTGCTCAGGCTTGCCAATTTTGAGGTTGTCCTGCAGCGGTTTCCACGTAAGGTTCGGGTCACTGCGATCAATATGGGACAGCTCGCGATGTTTGGGGGCTTCAGATTGGTGGGGTTGCTCGAATGCGGATCGCTCACTCGGCTGGTCCGGCGGTTCGATATGATCCCGAGGTACGTCGAAACCCTCAGTGCCTGCTGGCACCAAGTCGGGTGCTGACGCCGTTGATGGAACTTCAACGTCCCGATGTAGCTCCGTATGGTCGTGGCCTACTCCTCGAAGGTCCCCAGTTCCGGCCAGGTCCCGTCTTGGTTCCGGCGCCAGTCGGCCCACGACACCGCCCTCGCCGCTGTCGAGCCGGTCGGCTGGAAGGTGAAGGTGTTCTTGTTGATGGTCAGTTGGAATTCCGTGGTCGGCTCCGGGGGTTGCGTCAGGGATTCGGTCCGGACGTGATACTGGATCGTCTGCGA
The DNA here is from genome assembly GCF_040609795.1 of Nocardia sp. NPDC004604. NCBI lineage: Bacteria > Bacillati > Actinomycetota > Actinomycetes > Mycobacteriales > Nocardiaceae > Nocardia > Nocardia sp. NPDC004604. The sequence continues at coordinate 17,642 of NZ_JBEXLC010000134.1, read as the reverse complement.
ATCCTCGTGCGTGCGCTGGATGCTCGTTCGCAACTGGGGTGGGTAGATCTGCAGGCCCTGAACTGGCTGACCGGTCCGGATCGCCTCGTCGTACATCTCTCCGATCGTGAACGGATGCAGGCTCGTGTGCACTGTGACCACCCCTGTCTGCCTGTTCACCACGTAGCTGCCCAAGCCGAGATCCTGTCCCCGCGCGATCTCCTCCGGGGTGAGCTTCGGACGGCACACCCATCCGTGCTCGAACGGAATCATCGCCTCGAACTGCTGGCTCGGAAAGATGCGGGCCAGATACTGCTGGACCTGCTCCTCGGTTTGGAACTGCTCGGGCACTACTAGATCCTCCGTGAGGGTCGACGGTCATGAACGACAGCGTTCGCCATTGCGAACATGATTCGAACCCGGCCCCAATTACGGGGCCGGGCCCATCCGGCTCGTCGGAAACGAGCACCTAGGACGATCGAGCAGTGGTCAAGCCATTTGCCGACTTCCAATCGCGCTATCCAAGCCTGAGATCAGGACAATGAAATCCTCCCTGGCTTTGCGCTCCGCTTCGGGATCGATCAGGTCACGCGCCTTCTCGAAGTACTCTTCGACCGGCTTGTTCTGGTCGTAGAAGAACCGCACAAACGTGACCACGATGTCAAGGATGGAGTGGTACTCCTTTTCGTAGTGGTCCAGGGTCTCGACCTCGGACTCCGGCGCATCAAGCACCCGCTCGGCGGCAATCGCAGCAAGCGATCCGCCTCTCATCGCGAGCATGACCCCGGTGGAGAACAGTGGGTCGATGAACCCGGCAGCGTCACCAACCTGCAGATAGCCTGGTCCGGACACCTGCTCGCAGACGTAGGACCAGTCCTTGGCAGTGCGGACCTGTGAGACCTCGACGGCACCGGCCAATAGCCGCCCGATCTCCCCTGCCTCACCGATGTTCTTGTACAGGAGCTCGGCCGGCGGCAGGTCCGAGGCGGCGAATTGCGTTCCCGGCGCGACAAATCCGACGCTGCATGTGTTGTCACTAAACGGGATCATCCACAGCCACCCGGGGGCGCAGGCTTCCACCACGATGTTGCCGGCGTCCTTGCCCTCCAGGCGACTTCCGCCCTGAAAGTAGGTCCACACCGCAAGGTTTTTCATATCGGGGTGCCAATTGACATTGTCGAACCGCCTGCCCAGCAGTTTTGTCTGGCCGGAGGCATCGAGGACCAGCGGGGCGCGAACTTCGACGACTTCGCTGGAGGGAACCCTGTTGTAGCGCACGCCGACACAGCGGTCCCCGTCGAAGATCGCCTCACGGACATTGGCCTCCTCGATCACGGTCGTACCGAGCCGGCGGGAGTGGGTCAGCAGCATGTTGTCGAATTCGGCCCGTTTGACCTCGTAGGCATACGGGTTCGGAGCCGACTCGCCGGTCTTCACGCTCGCCTCGATCTCGTCGAAGCGGATGGTCCACGGACTCTTGTTGGCGCCCCAGATCAGCGTGACACCGTGCTTGACGATGGCGCCCAGGTCCGCCAGTGCCTGCTCTGCTCCAAGCTCCCTGATGACAGGCATGATGCCCGGGATCAAGGACTCACCGATGTGGTAGCGAGGGAACTTCTCCTTCTCAAGCAGGAGGACGCGGCGTCCTCGTTTGGATAGGAGCCCTGACGCCGTTGCGCCCGCGGGTCCTCCACCTACGACGATGACATCGTATTGGTTCTGCATTATTGCTCTCCCGAACTGTAGTGGGTTGTCTCTGAATTTCTCGAATAGTGAGCCGCTGTGGTCTACGCGGCTTCGTGATGCCCCGGAGGGCGCGTGGGCGGGTTATCGAAATGAGAATTCCGGCGATGGAACATCGCACTCGAATTCCCATGTCGTTCGCAATGATTTCCGACGGCGGAAAGAAGGTCCGATTCGGAAGCGGCCACGCTTCTGCTCGGCACCGCGCCATGCGACGCGGGATGCTTCGACCAACGGGTGGTTCATTATCGCTTCTTCAATGATCCGGTCCGCCAGCCCTCTCTCGAATACGAGTGATCCGCCGGGGTGAGTCCGGAAACATATATCGTCGCCTCATGCCTTGCCGTCCGCCACCGCTCCGACCGGTGGGCTGCGGTATTCGGCAAGTCGAAGTTCCTCTTCGGAAGTCTGCTCGATGCGCCGCATCGTGAGTCGCAGGATCGGTGGTGCCATGATCGATGTGACGACGGCAACCAGGATGATGATCGTGTATGTGTCGTTTCGGATGACGCCGATTTGCAGGCCGACGGTTGCCACGACCACTTCCACGATGCCGCGGGCGTTCATTCCCGCGCCCAGAGCAAGTGCCTCCCACTGGTTGAGTCGGCTTATCCTGGCTCCGATGTAGGCGCCGATGAACTTTCCGGCGATCGCTGCCACTAGGATGAGTAGCGCAATTCCGATGACCGCGGCAGAATTGAGCTCTCTCAAATTCATGCGTAGTCCAGCAGTCGCGAAGTATACCGGCGCGAGGAACGCCAATACCAGAGGCCGCAGGCTCGCAATTTTCCCGCGTTCGAACGCTCCGCAGGAACTGATCACCGCTCCGCAGATGAATGCGCCGAAGATGGCTTCCAGTTTGAGTGCCTGCGCCGCAGCCGAGGAGACCAGGATGAGGAGAACAATCGTCCCGAGCGATTGCCCATTGTTGGAGCCGGTCCGCGCGAGGATGAACCTGACCAGTGGCCGTCCCAGCAGGACGGCAACGCCGACGAACAACAGCGGGTTGACGATGGCGACAAGCACGTTTCCTATGGTCAGCGAACCCGCTGCGGTCGCCGATACGACAGACAGCATGAACCATCCGAACGCATCGTCGACCACACCCGCCGCCAGGGTGAGCTGGCCGACGTTGCGATGGGTCAGGTTCATGTCCATCAAGGTCTTCCCGATCACGGGTATCGCGGTTACGCACAGAGCGACCCCGAGGAACAGAGCGAACACTCCATCGCTGATGCCGTCTGGTTTGAGCGTCCCCGAAATGGCGAGGCCCACTCCGATTCCAGCGGTAAGCGGTACGAGTATCCCGGCCAGGCTGACGCTGACGGCAGCTCGGCCGCGCCGTCGGATCAGGCCGAAGTCCATCTCCATGCCTGTCAGACAGACCAGCATCAGCAGGCCGACTTGGCCGATGGCATCCAAGAGGTGGGTCTGCTCGACCTGGGGCGGGAACAGCCAGTGAGTGAAACCGGGCGCCACCCAGCCGGCGATCGAGGGCCCCAGCAGCACTCCCGATAGCAACTCGCCGACGATCCTGGGCATGCTCAAGCGCTCGGCTAGACGCCCGAGCACCCGCGCGAGCAGGAGGAGCGTCGCGAGCTGCAACAATAGGATGAGCAGAGAACGGCCAGGGATCATCGGGATAGTCGTCGTTGTCACTCAGGCCTCCTTAAGATTTGTCGTGCCGAAACGCCGGGATGGCGGAAGAGTGGCGGCAGTGTTCACCAGGCGATCGGGAGGGCCATCGGGCCACGCACCACCATGCCTGCTTTCCAAGGGATCTCGTCGACGGGAACTGCAAGGTGCAGGTCCGGGAAGTGCTGCAACATCGCAGTAAGTGCGACCTGAAGTTCGGTGCGAGCCAGTGATGCGCCGACGCAATGATGGACGCCGTGGCCGAAAGTGATGTGGGGGTTGTGCTTTCGGTTCAGGTCGAGTGCGTTTGGGTCCGAGAAGACGGACTCGTCGATGTTGGCAGCTTGGGTGTCAGCAAAGACGGCGTCCCCTGCACGGATCCGGGTTCCACTGAGGACGACGTCCTCTGTCGCGATGTGCGGGAACAGGTTGCCTGCGTTCAGCTGGCTGAAGCGGAGCAGTTCCTCCACAGCGCCGGGAACCAGTTCCGGGTGGTCACAGAGATACGTCCATTGGCCTGCACTGGTGAGGAGCAGATAGACGAAGTTGGTGATCGAGCCAGCGGTTGTCTCGTGACCGGCGAGCAGCAGAACGATGATCAGGTTGATCAGTTCAGGCTCACTGAGGCGATCCTCGTTGTCGCGCGCCGCTACGAGCGCACCGAGCAGATCGTCTGTGGGATTCGTGCGGCGCTGCGCTATCTGCTGGGCCAGATAGGTGGCAAGCCCAGCGCTGGCGGCAGCGACCTTCTCACGGGAGTCGGGCGTGGTAGAGGCCATGGCTGCGCTGAATTCGAACAGGCGGTGCCGATCCTGATGGGGGACCCCGAGTATCTCGGATATGACAATGACCGGCAGCGGGAAAGCAAAGGCCTGTACCAGATCGACGCCCGGGCCCGCTGCCACAACCTCGGAGAGCAGTGTGGCGACGATGCTCTCGATACGTGGACGCATGTTGCGCACGCGACCGCTGGAGAAGGCACCTGCGAGCAGCCTACGCAGTCGCGTGTGCTCGGGAGGATCCATGCTCAGTATCGTGCGACTGGCCGGCCTCGGAGGAACGCGCGCGACGTCTTCGCGATCGATGGCCGCTGCACGGCTGAATCGTGAGTCCGTGAGCACGGCTCGCACGTCCTCGTACCGGGTTACGAGCCACCCTTCGCCGCCGTGCGGCAGCTGAACTCGCGAAACCGGTTCCTCCCTGTGCAGTTTCGCGAACAGGGCGGGCGGGTGTCCGCCCGGCGACGCGTCGAGCGGATACCGCAGCAGCTCGGTGTCGGCGGTCATACAATTTCCCTCTCTACAACAGAACAGCAATGCTGCATCGCCGCCATTACATGCGTCATGCAGAATTCTCGGTGTGCTTGGTGACACGGCATTTCACGGCCGCGATCTCCGGATTTCACCGATATCGCGGCCTGGCCGGCGTGCGCGCTTCACGAATGGAGATGGTTCTCGCGGCGATGGATATTCGAGAATCAGATCGCCAGCGCCCTGGGCCAAGCCTGTGATGCTGGACAGAATTCACTTCGGCTGCCTCCACCGCGAAGGCAGCACGCGCGGCCGCGGTGAAGATGCCGTCGAATTGGACGATTGTTTCGCCTCTCCTGCGCACAGTCGCCGGCGGGCCTGGCCGGCCCGGCTTCTCGTTGTGAATCCTCGGATCGGGCGCGGAGACCCGCGGCGGCACCGTGTCAGCTCTGGCTGCGGGCCATCTGCTCGCGTAGCGCCGCGAGAGTCTCGGCGGACATCGTGACTTGCGCTTCGGGCGAAGTCGCGGAGTCGGCGAAGACCTCGATCACGAGACTGTTGGGTTCTGCGACAACGGCGTGTTCCTGCTGGTCGGCGATTTCGACGCTGTCGCCGGCCACCAGGTCCTTGACTTCGCCATCGATCGTGACCTTCACCGAACCGGCGACCACGATGAACAACTGCGCCCCATGTTTGTGCGCGGGCACGTTCGCGCCGTCAGGGCTGCTGTGCAGGATCGTCCTGCCGTCCTCACCATCGATCACATGAGCACAACCCGTCAGCCAGGGTGGCAGATCCACTTTGGGAAGTAGATGCACCCATTCGGGGTATTCAGTCAGTCTCAGCATTTCGCGTTCCTTGTTGTTCGTATCCGGCGGTCGGTGGTTCCGGAGTAACGGGCAGCCCGGAAATCAACTCGTAACCGGTCGGCGGATTGAGCGATTGATAGCCGGTCCTAATTCGGTCATACACTTCGGCGAGTGCGTCGGATCCATCCGACACCGCCAATCCAGTGAGGTAGGAATCGATCGCGTCGGCGGCCCAAGCGGAGTGTCCGGTGGCCACGTTGTCGATCGTGTTGTGAATGTCGACGTGGAGCGTGCTGAACCCTTGTGCTTTCAGCATCTGTTGGGCACGGCGGTAGGTGCCGCCGACGCCAGACAGCTCTATCGCCAGATTGAGGCCGAGTAGCTCGGGGCGGAAGGTCCGCGGGAACCTGCCGATGCTCAACCAGTAGGCAGGTAGCGCGAAGGATCGATCCTCGAAACCTGACCATTCGGCGAAATCCCGGGACTCCGTGGGGGGGATGTCCTGTCCCATCTCGGTGAGAAGTTCGCGGAAGATCCTCGGATGGTTCAGTCGTGGCTGACCGTTACCCAGCTCATCCCAGTAGGTCTCGAACAAGAAAAAGGTTTGCTCTGACGTGGCGTACTCGTAGTCGCTAAAGCCCTGGAGCCACGCCCCGTCGATCATGTTCAGCGGCGCGGCCTGAACCATCAAGTCGATCACCCGCTCGCGCGGGGGCAAGGGCGCCTCGGCGATCGCCTCGAATTCAACGCTGTGCCGGTCATGCTGATCGCGCAGCCAGGGCCGTAACCCTTCGATGGCCCACGTGCTCGGGAGCTGCTTGGCATTGGCTTCCACGTCCCGTCGAGAGAGTGCCAGCCAGTCCCGGGCATACTTCTCCGCCCATGCCCGTGCCCCTGGTGTCACGGTGCGCTTGAGCAGTAGATGGTATGCCTTACGAATGCTGCCTGGCTCGTCGGCTTGCGCCGGCTCGGTCGTGAAGGTCAGGTTCGGGCTCGGAATCGGGTTGCTCGGCGAGTCAGCCCCGCGCCGGTATGGCTCGCTTGCACCATTGACAGGCAGCGAGTCGATCCAGCGGCGAATAACGGCCAGATCCGCGGCGGAGAAGACCCGGAACATCGGGCCGTGCTCCCCCACCAGCGCGTTGATCAGCGGGCTGGCATCAGGTCGCCCTGGTTTGATCAGCTTGCTGTTGGCCAGCTCGCGCAGGAACCCCGACGGGTCCTGGGATGATTCCTTCAGCCACTCGGCCAGCGAGCGTCCCGCGATCAAGACATCGTTGTGATAAATGGCTCCTTCGCGGCCGCGCTGGCGCAAGAGTTCTGCCATCTCCAGCGCGGGGTCCAGCGCAGCGTCCACGTCCGAATACAGCTCGCCACTCCATCGCGCGACGGCTGCGAACGCCCAGCCGAACCCGATGCGAATTCGGTTCGAGTCGTTGTGTCCGGCGGCAATCTCCTGACTGAGAGCCAGAGCTGATCGTCCGTCGCCGTCCCTGCCCTCCGAAGGATCGATCGAAGTCCAGTCGATCGAGTCGGGATATTCTCGCTTCAGCATTGCCAGCGGTGGCAGCAACCCGACGGTGCGCAGGAACAAATCAGCGCCCAGTATTTCGGGCCGGAAGTCGTCCGGGCGCCGACTTAGGGCGAGCAGGAGCGCGGGTAGACGGAAATGCTCGTCGGCGATACGAGGATCTTGTGTGATTCGAGCCGCCGGCACTGCGTGCTCGGACAGCCTCAGATGCCGCAGTAACGTCAAATACGCGCTACCTCGTGACGCCTGGGGAAGACCGACGCCTACGTCGATGCCGTACAGACTCAGAGTCGTCAGTACTTCGGGGTCTGCCGCGTTGCCCGGGGCGCTGAGCCACTGAAGCCAAGCGCCCGACCGCAAGGCCAAAGGTGCACAGGCCAACGCCACACGCCGTGCCAAAGCTTGTCGGTCTTGGTCATCCGAGCAGCCGATCAGACGCTCGTATCGGCCGGATTCGAGCGTAGCCCAGTTCACCGCACCGGCACGCAGCTCCTCGAGTGTCGACGACGGGTCGTCCTTCAGCGAAGCGAGCTCTCCGCGTATCTGATCAAGGAGCTGTCCATCGGCCAGGAACACCTCTGAGTCGATGGCCAACGAGTAGAGCGCGCGAAAACCGCCCGCAGCTGTCAATACCATTTTCTCTGCCCGTCTTCTGATGAAACCTTCGTTACGGGGTAGGTGGTCATGCCCGTGCCTCACCACTCGCGCGTACCGCTTGGATGCCGCTCGTCTGGCGCAGTGGAACTTCTCTCCATGTCAAGGCCAGCAGCAGACCCAGCAATGCCATGGCGGAGGTGAGCAGGAAAGCAACCGAGAGCGAATCGTTGAAGCCCTGCTTCAGTGGCCGAGACAACGCGGGCTCGAGCTTCTGGATCAGGGACGTGTCGTCCATCACGCTGCCGGTGCCGCCCTGATCTGCCCCGTTGCCCGTCATGCTTTGAGCGAAACGCTGCACCGCGGGATCGGCACTGTGGGCGTCCGCCACGACCGCCGCCGAGAATTCCGGTGTCAGAGCCGCGGACTCCACGGCAGATCGCAGATGCCCGGGCATCACACTGAACAGGACCGACAGCAGTACCGCGATCCCGGCCGTGCCGCCAATTTGTTGAAAGAATGTCAACGAACCGGTCGCGACCGCCATGTCCTCCGGCTCGACGGCATTCTGACTGGCCAATGTGATCGGCTGCATCAGGCAGCCGAGGCCGCAGCCGATCACGGCCATCAAGATCATGGTGGTCCACAGCCGGGAATCCGGGGTCATGTAGTGCGACAGGAACAGCGCCAGCGTGAGCAAGAACGATCCGATGATCGGGAAGATCCGGTACCGGCCACTGCGATAGATCAACCTGGCGGTGACGATAGATCCGATCATCATCCCGACCATCATCGGCATCGCCTGCACACCCGCCATCGTCGGGCTGGCCCCCCGGACCACCTGCAAGTACTGAGGTAACAGGGCTATTGCACCGAACATGGTCGCGCCCGCAACGAACGAGATGACCACTCCCTGCGCGAAGATCCTGTTCCGGAACAGCCGCAACGGGACGATCGCAGACTCGCCCATGCGAGTCTCCACTGCACAGAACACCAGCAGTCCCAGCGTGCCGATGATGAAGCAGGTCAGCGACTTCACACTGCCCCAGCCCCACGTACGCCCCTGCTCGGCCACGACCAGCAGCGGTGTGACGCCGACAGTCAAGGCCACGACACCCCACCAGTCGATTCGCCTTCTTCCTCCGCCCTTCGGCAGCAGGTTCAGCACCCGGGCGAGCACCACGACCGCGACAAGGCCGGTCGGCACATTGAGCACGAAAACCCAGCGCCAGCCCGCGATACCCATGATGTGTGCCTGACCAGACAGCACGCCGCCGAGCAGCGGGCCGATCATGGTCGCGATGCCCAGAACCGCCATCAAAATCCCGGTGTACCTGGCCCGTTCGCGGGGACTGACAATATCGCCGATGATCGTCATCGACAGGGAGAGCAGCCCGCCGGCACCCAGGCCCTGGATCGTGCGGAACGCAGCGAGCTGGTAAATCGAGGTCGCCAGACTGCACAACAACGAACCGGCAATGAACACCGTGATCGCCGTCAGGTACAGCCGCTTACGGCCGTACATATCCGACAGCTTGCCGTATAGAGGCGTGACCATAACCGACGCGATCAGGTAGGCGGTCGTGCACCAGGCCATCATCGAAAACCCGTGCAAGTCGTCGGCGATCGTACGGATCGAGACAGCGACGACGGTCTGGTCCAACGAGGCCAGGAACATACCCAGTGCCAGGCCGAGCAGCATCGTAACGATCTGGCGGTGGCTGAAACCACCATTCGCAGTAAATGTGTCATCACCCGAGGTCATCGCCCACCCTCACTTTCCCGGGACCGCCCGGCCGCAGCACTGCATCGCTCGGCCTGCTCACCGAGCAGACACCTGGGCCGACGAGTTGGAATAGAGAATTCCCTCGGACCAGATGTATCGGGCCCCTCCCCAATGAGCCGCAGACGCGACATCAGGGAAGAATCCCAGGCCATTGAAATTCGCACTCGTGTTGCACAGCACGGGGATCCCGCTGACCTCTTCGTAGGCCGCGAGAATCCGGCTGGTGGCGTTGCCTGCAGCCGCGTCGATGGTTTGCAATCGGGCGGTGCCATCGAGGTGAAGCACTGCCGGAATACGGTCGGCCCATTCAGGGCGCGGGCGATGCTCGAACAGCATGTACGGATCGTGACCGCCTGGATTGAACACCTCTGCCGCCCGAGAAGTCAGACAAATCGGGGCGACCGGACGGTATCCGGCCCGGTCCTTCATGGCGTTCAATCGGTCTTTCATGGTCGGACTCGTGGCCGGCGCGAGGATACTGCGGTTCCCCAGGGCCCGCGGGCCGATCTCCGCCCGGCCCGACAGCACCACCACAGGCTCCCCCTCGTGGTGCAATATGTGCGCCAGCTGGCGTTCGTCGCACGCTTCGCCATGCCATCCGGCAGGGAGGTCACCACCGAGTACCTTCGGGCCGGAGTAGACGTTCCACTCGAGCGCGAGACGACCCTCGTAGAACATCTCACAACTGGCAGTGCCGATCGCAGCGCCGGAGTCGTTGGCGAACGGAGGAACCCATATTTCTTCGAAAAGCCCGCTCTCACGCAGCAGCGAGTTCCATTTGATGTTCAGCGCACATCCTCCGGACATCACCAGGTTGGGTGCCAGCTCGCCGAGTCGATGTGCCGACGGACCGAACTCTCCTACCCATCCGCTTCGCGCGAGAGCTTCGAGCGAGCGCAGCAGCCGCTCTCCGATATAGGCCTGGAAGGTGGCGATGAGGTCAGCGTCACTCAATCCGGGCATCAATTCGTCACGGTTGACCGCGATCTTCTCTCCGACGATTCTGGCATTTGTCACGGAGGCGTCGGGCAGAGCGGCGAATATTTCTCCGAGAACGGAGTAGGCTCCGACTTCAACCTTTCCCAGGGCGGCGAAAGCCATCGCTTTGCCGGCGATCGACAGATGCTGCTGCATGAGCTGATCTTCAGACAATCCTTCCGTTTTCCACAGAAACGGCTCGAATTGAGAGCTGAAGTCTGCGAGGCAGCCTCCGTAGATTGGGAACAGGTTCGCGACCGGCGCGACTTCCCGCGTCGCCGCCTTGACGTGGTACAGGCGCGGAACACTGCCGCCGTCCCACACCAGCACCATCGCGTCCTCGCCGCGCGCGGCGAACGGGCTCGAACAGTAGCCACCGAGAAGATGATTGCTGATGTGATGGTAACTGGAGTATCCGTCACCACCGAGGTCGAAGTCCTGCTCGCGGAAGTGATAGCGCTTCATGGGCTGACTGACACCGGGCCGATCCTGGTAGGGCGCTACTGCCGCCTCGGCCGGAACACCCCGGTTCGACATGCGCATGGTCGGCGGGGTCTGCGACTCCAGGGCGGCCGTGCGGTCGGCTGTGGTCTGCTCGAACCACCCGTCCACGACGAATCGGTCGACATCGGCCGGTTCGATACCTTCGGATTGCAGGAGCTCGGTGACCGAGGCAAGGTCGCCAAGCGGGCTGTACCTGTTTCCGTTCCCCAGCTTCTCCATCTCGATACTGAAGACGAGCCGGTTGTCATCGATGACCGCAATTCCGCCGTCGTGAGAGACCTTTATTCCACATATCAGCATAACGTTCTACCCAAATTTCCCGATGAAACGACAATAAGATAGTCAGCCGGACGACCGCATGCGAGCAGTGCTAACCTGTTCTCTCCTGCAAAAACATCGACATTCCGTTCTCCGGCCCGAGAACGCCCTGCATTCGTAGTTTCGGCTCATATCCGGCCGGGAGGGTCACATCGAATCTGCGAGCGAGATGAACCAAAATAGTCTGAGCTTCCAGAAATGCGAAGTTCTTTCCGATGCAGATCCTCGGGCCTCCTGCAAACGGATGGTACGCGAAGGGGTGCATCTCCGTCTCCGCATTTCCCATCCACCGTTTCGGTTCGAATTTCAGAGGATTCTCCCAGAAATCGGGGTGCCGATGAGTCAAATACGGCGAGAGCAGGACAACCGATCCCGGCGGGATGACATACGAGTCGATACAGTCCTCCTCCACGACGTCCCGCACATAGATGGACGCCGTCGGATAGAGCCGCAGGGTCTCCTTGATGACCGCAAGGGAGTAGGGAGCCAGCTTTTCGAGATCGCCCGGGTCGATGTCGGTACGAAGCGCATCGAGCTCGGCGTGCAACTCCGCTGCAACTTCGGGATTTTTCGCCAGTAGATACCACACGAACGAGAGCGCTTTCGCCGTTGTTTCGTACCCTGCGATGAACATCGTCACGCATTGATCTTTCAGGCGCCGATCGGCCCCGGCGCCCGCACCTTGACTCTCCTCCCCCTCGATCATGTGTGTGAGCAGGTCCGCCGGTCTTTCGCCGGGGGCCATCGCACGACGCTCTGCGATCAGTCCCAGGATGAACTCATCGACTCGCCGCCGCGCGGCCGCGTGCCTGTCCCGTTTTGCCGACGGCATCCATTGCGGCACCCTGAACCGGTCGGTGTTCTTGCCCTCGCTGTATTGGACCAGCGTCTCCACGGCGCTCTCCAGCTCCACGACGGTATCCCGCGCCGTGGTGCTGAACAGGCTGTTCAGGAGAAGGGATGCAGACAGCGTGGCCATCTCGGCCGGCATATCGATCGGCGCTCCGAGCCGGGATGCCTGCAACCACCGTTCGGAGAACCAATCCATATTCGACGTGAATACCGGGCCGTAGTCGCGAACCACTGCTCGCGGCGTGAAGTGCGGCGCAAGCATCTGACGCTGCCTGCGCCATTCTGCACCGACGCTCGTGGTCAGGCCGTCTCCGCCGATCCAGAATTTCCGGATATGGTCGTAGCTCGGCCCTTTGGTGTACTTGTCGGCGTTTGTCAGGTTGACCAACCGGGCGTGTTCGGGGTGGACCAGCAAGATCATGCGTTTGGGGCCGATATGGAGCTGGGCCACATCGCCGTGAGTCCGCCACAAGCTTTCCATCACCGATAGCGGACCATGCTTCTTGGTGTCCATGGCGATCGAGAGGCCGAACCTCTCCGTACGCCCTGGAATCACATGATTCCGAACTGCCGTGACCTGTTCGGCAGCCGAAGACCCGCGCATCGGGCACTCGCCCATACTTGTATTCATCAGAAGAGCTGTCCTTGTTGATAGTCGCGGCCGGACGGTCGAACCGATGGGTGATTCGCGGCACCGGGTCCGCTCTGCGGGCTGCCCTGCGAGGCCCTCATCGGTCACGCCCGAGGGTGAGCGGCAAGTCTTCGAGTTGCCAGATCGTGGAGTCCTCGCGCCATCGCACTTGATCGACCGCGACGCCGAGACGGGCGTCGGGGTATCGCTCCACGAGGGCACGCACTCCGATACACAATTCAATGCGTGCGATCTGGTATCCCAGGCACAAATGAGAGCCGTGGCCGAACGACAGATGCGAGGTCGCATTCCGATCGAACCGCACATCCTCTGGGTCCTCGAATACCGCGGGATCGAGGTTGGCCATGCCTGCGGCAGGCATCACGTAGTCGCCGACCTGCATGTCGACACCCGCGAGGGTGACCGGCTCCCGCACGATCCACGGAAGGGATTCGCCCCCGGCCAGGGAGATCTTTCGCAGGAGTTCCTCGACCGCTGCCGGGACGAGGCTCGAATCGGCGGCCAGTCCTTTCCAGAGGTCCGAGCGCGTCTGGAGCAGGAGAACGGATTTGCTCATCATCGTCGCGGTGGATTCGAAACCTCCGGCCAGCAGGGAGATGACCAGGATCGCGATCTCCCTGGTTTTGAGCTCACGCCGGTTGGCCACTGCCGAGATGAAATCGTTCGCGGGCGTAGCTCTCCGCTCCTGGACAAGTTCGGTCACGCACTGGCCCAGGCCCAGATACGCCTCGGTAATGACTGCGGGGTCCGCCGCCTGACCCGACGCAGTCAACAGCGTCTGAACCCAGCAAGCCATGACCTCAGCGGTTGCGGGCGACAGGCCCAGCAACTCGGACAGCATGCGGAGCGCGAACGGTTTGGCTACCTGGGATACGTAATCGCCACCTCCGTTGGCGGCCATCGCGTCCAAGAGTTCGGACATGATTGCCTCGCCGCGCTCCTCCAGAGCCGACAGTCGTGGCGCGTCCAGTTCCCGGAGGAAGGCTCGCCGGAGTTTGACGTGTTCGCGCTCCTCCATACAGCCGATCGCACCTTGCAGGAGAATTCCTTCGGTGAGACGTGGGGCGGACTCGGTGTTCATGCCGATACGGCTGAAGCTCTTGCTGCCGTACACCGAGCGGACGTCATCGAATCCCGTCACTACCCAGCACGGCTCGCCGTGCGGGTACTGTAGGCGCGCCACGCCTCCCTCGGCCGCGATCTTGCGCATTACCGGATCGATCTCCAGGCTTCGAGGCACTTCCGATGGATAGTTGTGAATCGGGCTATTGGACATTGCACGGTCTCCTAATCCGTGTTCAGAAACGACAACGCGGGCGAATCGTGACGTCGCCCGGAAATGCATCTCGCAATTGAATTCAGTCGCCGCTTTTGCGCTCTCACGGAATCGTGCCCGAACCTATAACACGCTGCTCCGGCGAGGCAATGGGGGCGCGTCCCATGAATATTTCGACCAGATTCGAGCACATCCTGGCCGCGGTTCACCGCGACGCGTCACCGAACGGAATGAACGGGCGCAAGAGTGCGCCCGACTATTCGGCAAAAGCCCCGTCGGTCGACGACCAATGCGCATTGTCGTCTGTAGGGCGAATTATTCCTCTGCGGATCGGCGCCCACCGAACCGGTGTGCTGCCGGAATGTCAGTGGATATCCCTGTTCGCCGACGCCGGCGGCGCGGTCTCAGCGGGGAGCCGGTTCTGCTGTGCGGCTTCCCTTCTCCCAATTGTGGGGGCGGCTGACGACATCCAGGCTTCCTGTACTGAGGGCCAGCGCGCTCACGACGCTGATACCGAAGCGACCGGCACTGTCCCACATCGTTGATGCGCCTGCGGCGACCCCGTCTGCGGAGAGATGGTTGTCGGCCTCGATTCCGATGGTCGTCCCGATCGGCATCCGCGCCAGGACAACGGTGACGTCGTGATTGATGAACGCGATCCCCTGGTCGCCCCAGCTGGTCAGGGTATTTGTCATCTCACCAAGCATGGCCGCGCGCACAAATGGCGTGTTGTCCACGTCGGTGAGTAGTTGAGGCTGGTTGAACCACAACCGCTTTCGGCTCGCGTTCTGATGTTCGGACATCGATTCACTCCACCCGTCGGGGTGAGCATCGCTGCCCCATAAGACCGCAGGCATCGCCGATCCTGTGGCAAATTGCTCGGGCATCAGCATGGGTTCGGAGTCCGGCTGCCAGCGTGTGCCGTCCGGATTGCCTGCCGATCGGGTGGTGACCATCGAGGCTCTCGCAGCGACACGATCACCTTGGCGCAGAATCACATCGGCAATACGCATGCTGCGCCCGGAACGCACGAGTGTGGTCTCTGCCTGCAGAGGGGCGAAGGCAGGTAGCCGGAAGATATCTAGTGTGAATCGCGCTACCGAAAACCCCGGCTCGCCGTGCTCGGATTCGAGTGCCTGGGCGGCCAGGCCCGCCAGTGCCGACCCATTGACGGACTGTGCCGCCCACTGCCCGCCTGCGAAAGACAGGGGTTCAAATCCCTGGTCAGTTTGGGTAAAGAACGCCATCACATCTCCTCATTCACAACATGTCTTGGTCATATGTTCACGCCGGTTCGTGAGCGAGCAATGCACCGAGAGCTCGAAGTTGCGCAGTGGCTCCTCCGAGTGAGAACTCGGCGCGCTTTGCGGCCGCGTAATAGCGGTGGACCGGCCCGTCGATGTCGATGCCGACGCCCCCATGGATGTGTACCGCGGTGTGCGCCACTCGATGTCCCGCCTCAGAAGCCCAATATTTCGCTGTGGCGATCGCAGCGGCGGCGGGCAACCCTTCGGCTTCCATACACGCGGCTTGCCACTGCGTCAGCCGCACGGCTTCGACGTCGATGTAGGCGTCAGCAATCCGTGCTCGTACTGCCTGGAAGGAGCCGATCGGCACGCCGAATTGCTTGCGAGTGCGGGCGTACTGGGTGGTCAACGCCAACGCCTGTTCCAAAACACCGAGCTGCCATGCGCACCACGCGAGGGTCGCACGACGCATGACCCAGGCGACCGCGTGCGGGCCGCCCAGGAACTCTGCCTCGACCCCATCGAGCTCTAGCAGGGCGCCGTCTGCGGTGTCGACCAACCGCTGGCCGGTGACGACAACCCCGAACTGCAGTCTGTCGACCAGATAGAGGCAGCCATCGGCGACCACCAGGAACGCGTCGGCGAAAGCGCCCGCTGTCACCGCTGTCTGAGTTCCGCACAGTCTCGAGTCCGCGGCCGTGAAGCCATCGCCCAACGCCAGCCCGATCGTCATATCGCCGCGCAGCACCGGGAGAGCCCAGCACTCGATCTGGTCGGCGCTACCGAACTCCGCCAGAGCGGCTGCGCCGACCGCGATGGAGCTCAGATAGGGAACAGGTGCGGCACGCCGTCCGATCTCGGTGAGGATGGAGCACTGCTCGAGCAGCCCGAAGCCGCTGCCGCCCACCGAATATGGAAGAGCCGCCTCGAGGAGCCCCGTCGTGACGAACGAATGCCACAGTTCGGCGTCGAATCCGGTGGCTGCCGGCTTCGGGTTTCTCTCTGCCCAGTCCGCGAGAACCTTCGTCGCGATGCCCGTAAGGTCCTGCTGCGCCTCAGTAAGGTTGAAATCCATTGGTGTGTCCTCGATCTAGCGAGTGATTGGCAGGCCGAGCGTGGCAGCGATGATCTCCCTCTGCACCTCGTTCGTTCCACCACCAAATGTGAGGATCAGCGAGGCGCGCTGATAGCGCTCGATCCGGCCGCGCAGCATCGTGCCGGCCGAATCGTGACGCACGACCGCGCCTGCGCCGAGTACTTCCATGAGGAGCCGATAGCATTCGAGAGCGAACTCGGTGCCGAAAACCTTGGT
Organism: Nocardia sp. NPDC004604; assembly: GCF_040609795.1. Classification (NCBI taxonomy): domain Bacteria; kingdom Bacillati; phylum Actinomycetota; class Actinomycetes; order Mycobacteriales; family Nocardiaceae; genus Nocardia; species Nocardia sp. NPDC004604. The sequence continues at coordinate 1,176 of NZ_JBEXLC010000134.1, read as the reverse complement.
CGCGGAGGCATCCGCGGGAGCCAATTGCCCAGACTCGGTATCCCCGGCGATCTTCCAACTGCGCAGCTTCTGGTACTCGACGTTCGCGTGAACTCGAGCCAGGTGGGTCTGGACCCACTCGGCGTCCGCAACACGGGATCCTTCGGGGGTCCGGGTATTCTGGGCCCATTCGCGAACCTGACGCAACGCCTCCTGCATCGGCGCAGCTGCCGACAGGGCCACCCTCTCGTGATTCAGCTGGTTTGTGATCAGATTCCAACCGAAATGTTCATCCCCGACTACGTTGCTCGCCGGGACACGAAGGTCGGAGTAGTAGGTCGCGCTGGTGCCGACCCCGGCGACCGTGTGAATCTTGGTCCAGGAGAAGCCATCGGCTGTCGTTGGCACGATGAGGATGGACAGGCCCTTGTGTCGCTTCGCATCCTGATCGGTGCGAGCTGCCAGCCAGACGTAGTCGGCGTACTCGATCAACGAGGTCCACATCTTCTGGCCGTTGATCACATACTCGTCCCCGTCGCGGACTGCACGGGTGCGAAGGGAGGCCAGGTCGGTTCCTGCTTCCGGCTCGGAGTAGCCGATCGCAAAATGCAGTTCACCCTTGGCGATCTGCGGCAGAAAGAACTTCTTCTGTTCATCGGTACCGAATCGCATGATCGTGGGGCCGACAGTGTTCACGGTGAGAAACGGCACCGGCACGTCGGCAATGGCGGCTTCCTCGGTGAATATGAGTTGATCGATCATCGATCTCCCCTGACCACCGTATTCTGTCGGCCATCCCATCACCAAATATCCGTCGCGGCCGAGCTGCCGAACAATTTCTTTGTATGCGGTTCCGTCGCCGTATTCACCGCCGGGTCCGGCCAGCGCTTCTCGCCGATCGTCCGTCATGAGCTCCGCAAAATATGCGCGTAGTTCCGCGCGCAAACGCTCCTGTTCATCGGTGAAGCCAATTCTCAACGTGCCCTCCACGATTGTTTGCATCCGAACCACGATCAGTGCCCGAGACCTGCGTCATCGTCGACAATTCGGTCGATCACACAATTACTTGGCCGGCATACGCCAGCACCGAATTCCACCCTGAGCCTTTGAACCGTAGCGGTTGTCATGCTGTCGCACAATGTCCTCGGATATCGGCTCCGGCATGCTGGCTGATGAATCTGGCGAAATTCGCCCAGG
>NZ_JBEXLC010000133.1:0-24547 GCF_040609795.1 Nocardia sp. NPDC004604 | reverse complement strand
ACCCTTGCACCGCTGTCGAATCCCATTGCCCTAGTTCGTGGTCAGAGCAGTGGGCGGATGTGTCCAGAGTCAGATTCCAAGTAACTGATAGGCAGCCTTTGCACCTGCGGTACGTGCACCACGGCAGCGTTTCGTCTGCGCGCCGTCACGAAAGCTACTTCGCGTTTCCCAGGTCATCAAGTGTGCGCGAGTGGCTTTATGCCCTTTCACCTGTGATCATTCGCGAATCATTGCAATAGCGATGCCGAGAAACGCAATGACTCGTTGCAATGACCGGGAGGGTTAACGCACACTGAACCCGACCTCGATCCGGAAGGAACGAAACACCCATGCCCGGAGGCAGGCTGACCGAGCAGGACCGCAGGCATATCGCCTCCGGACTCGCGGCCGGACTCGATTACGCCGAGATCGCCCGGCGGATGGGCAGACCCACGTCGACCGTCACCCGCGAAGTCGCGCGCAACGGTGGACCGAGCGACTACCGGGCCGACCTTGCGCAGCGAGCCACTCGACGGCGAGCCCGCCGACGCATAGCGACTGCGCCGCAGCCACTTTCGGAGGCTGCATTCGGGCGTGACGACGAGACAGTGCGTGAATTCGCTGAACAGTTCGCGGCATTGATGGTCGATTCCGGCCTACCGCGGATGGCGGCCCGCGTGCTGGCGTTGCTGTTCACCACCGATTCGGGCGGTGCAACGGCGGCCGAACTCGCCCAACGGTTGCGGGTGAGTCCCGCGTCGATTTCCAAGGCCGTCGCCTACCTCGACGGGCTCAGGGTGATCCGCCGTGCCCGGGAGGGGCGGCGCGAACGCTACGTCGTCGACGAAGGCGTGTGGTTCGAGGCATGGTCCGACAGCGCCCGCACGACCAACCGGTGGGCGCAGGCCGCCGAGCGCGGAGCCGAAATCTTCGGCGCGACAACGCCGGTCGGTGTGCGACTCGAGCATATGGGCCTGTTCTTCGCCCGACTCGGACGCGATATCGCGGGTGGTCCCGTGGATACCGCGGCGGGCGAGCACGCGCTCACCGTCATCGCCGCGCTCGTGCACGCGGGCACGCCGCTCACCCCGGAGCGGCTTGCCGCCGCGCTGGATTGGCCCCTCGACCGGGTGACTTCGGCGCTGCACGACGCCGGGCGCCACCCCGACCTCGCGGACCCAGTCGCCGTGCGCGGCAACGAGGCCGGAGCCTACTATGTGGTCGCACGGACCGATCGCCTCACCACCGGCCAGCGCCGAAGCCTCGCCGGGAACACGGCGTAGACCGCGGTGACGAGGTCCTGGCGGCGACGGATCGGTCTGGGTGCCGTTCGCCGCTGACGCACCCGCTGTCCATGAGGCAATACCGGATGGGTGTGCGGTGGATCCGCAGCCACCAGGTCGGCGGCGATCTCGCGGTATCGCGCGGCGAATGAATCGGCCGGATTCCACACCAGGGCATAGTGGATTCGGGGCCGGTGGAGGTGTGGCGATGACGGCCCCGCACCGGAAGTACTGGCTATGAGAAAGCCGCGTTCAGCCGGATTCCTCGGCCTCACCAGTGCGCGAACACGTCGGCTGGGCCGGCGGATTCCGCCAAACCGGTGAGTCGCGCGGGCCGGTGGCCAGCGCGTCGGCGATTCCGAGTGGGGTTCGGCAGCGCGCGGCACACCATGTCGAGCGCAGCCTTGGCGGCTATGCGGATATTCCGGTCTCGTATGGCGGATGTTTCGATACATGCCACGCCATAGCCTCCGGTATACCGGTCGAAGCTCGATACACCACGGGCCGAAACCTCCACACGCACACTGAATCCCGCCAGAGCTTTGGGGCCGCATGATCACAACTCCGCCTACTGGTCCGAAACCGTCCCGCCATGAGAGGCCGCGGACCCTTCCGTGACGCCGTCTCGAGCCTGATCCGGCCCTCTCCCAGCGGAATCGTCCATCACCCCGCCTTGGCCGCCGAATACAATAAACGGTCGACAGCTCATCGGTGCACCCGCGCCCGATGTCCCCAGTTGGTTCGCGAAAGTCTATCAAATTCGTGCCGGGGCCAGAAATAGGTACTCGGAGCACCGTTCCGGCAACCATGCGAAGGATAGTGATGACGGTATGCTATCGATTCGCTGTGATAGCGAGATGGAATTGCCATTTTGGAATGACCGCAGATCTGTTTGATCATCTCACGGTTACAATTCCAAAGTATCGTGATGTTTGCGTTAATATCGCGTTCATCGGTGGCGGTCGTTCCCACCGCGACATCATATTCGACCCGGCAGGCACTGGATCTGGACGTTCATCCGTTCGCCGGAAACGGCTGCTTAGAATGCGTCGAAAGAGGGCGATGGATGCCGATTCGACAGATAATGCCTGGTAACAACGCCGCGTAGAGTGGATCGCTGTTCTGCCCAGTGACGAGTGATGCTTCGGCGTGCATTCATAGTACGACAATTGGCAGTGCAACCAGATTTGCATCCACGATGCTGATGCCTGGTGTGGGCGCGACGCTGTTTCCGGGTAGACGACGGCAGATCTTTCGGTCTGCCCAACGGCCGTCTTCCCGCCGAATATAGCCGATAGAAGAAGTGTCAACAAAAAGATCGCCCATCGGTTGCGAGAACCCGACAAGGCTGGCAGGCTACTGGCTGAGCGAGTTGCTCGGCGGCTACTCGAAGCAATTCGAGGGCCGGCCTAGCGAGAAGAGATGTCGAGTGAGTACTGATTTCAGTGTCGGGGCGGGGGATGTATGCCGCTGGTCGCGGGTGTCGAGTGTGCTGATACCGACGGTGTCGTCGCGGGCTTACCTTTCACCGCGGTAGCGGGAAGCGTTCGCATGGACTACGTTTCGGTAGCCATCGAGCACCGCGTGCCTGCTGAGACGCGCTTTCGAGCCGTCGTCCAGCACGAACTGTCGGAAGTAACAGAGCTCGCCACCGAAGGGCTTCGCGTATCGGGCACCGTCCGGTCTGCGGGAGTGAATCCTCGACACGAGAGTTCTCTGGACCCGACACGGTCGACTGGCTATCGATGGCCGAAAGTCTGCCGACACGCTGCGCGCCCGCGGTGGCCGAGCTGGCGAGACATTACGCAGCGAACTGGCTCTCGCTGGCCGACTCGTTGAGTCGCCGCGTCCGCACCGACCCCTGACCGAAACCTGACGGTAGCGCACTGCGCCCGTGTCGCCGCTCGCGACACCGGGCTCCTTCGTCAACCCCGAAATACCTGGATGTGACACGTGGACACAAGCACTGGCGATTCATCCGATCGCATGTTGGAGTACCTGAAAAAGGTCACTGTCGAGCTCATGACGACGCGCGACGATCTGACGCAGCTGCGGGAGAAGATCGACGAGCCGATTGCCATCGTGGGCATGAGCTGTCGCTACCCGGGCGGTATCGAATCGCCGGAACAGCTGTGGGATCTGGTCGCCTCGGGTGCGGATGCCGTCGGTGAGTTTCCGCTGGACCGGGGTTGGGATGTGGCAGGGCTGTTCGATCCCGACCCCGACCGGTTCGGGAAGGTTTACACGCGCGAGGGCGGCTTCCTGCGCGGTGTAGGGGATTTCGATGCCGGGTTCTTCGGTATCGGTCCGCGTGAGGCGTCGGCGATGGATCCGCAGCAGCGGTTGTTGCTGGAGGCGTCGTGGGAAGCGTTGGAGCACGCGGGAATCGACCCGGCGACACTGCGGGGCAGCGACACCGGCGTCATGGCCGGAGTGATGTACGCGGACTACGAGCACACGGCCAGAGCGGCGGGTCCGGTGGCCGAGGGCTACGCCGGTACTGGTTCGGCGGGCAGTGTGGTGTCTGGCCGGGTGTCGTACACGTTGGGTCTGGAAGGCCCTGCGGTGACAGTGGATACGGCGTGCTCGTCGTCGCTGGTCGCGATCCATCTGGCCTGTCAGGCGCTGCGGCGCGGGGAAACGTCGCTGGTGCTGGCGGGTGGGGTGACGGTGATGTCGACCCCGTTCCTGTTCATCGAGTTCTCCCGGCAGCGTGGGTTGTCGCGGGATGGGCGATGTAAGGCGTTTTCGGCGTCGGCCGACGGTGTGGGCTGGGCCGAGGGTGTCGGTGTGCTGGTGTTGGAGCGGCTCTCGGATGCGAAGCGGTTGGGACACAACGTGCTTGCCGTGATCCGGGGTTCAGCGGTGAACCAGGACGGCGCGTCGAATGGACTCTCGGCCCCGAACGGTCCGTCACAGGAGCGCGTGATCGCGGCCGCATTGCAGGCCGCGGGCTTGAGTCCGGCGGATGTGGACGCGGTCGAGGCGCACGGCACCGGTACGACGTTGGGTGATCCGATTGAAGCGCAGGCGTTGATCGCGGCGTATGGGCAGGGCCGTGCGGAGCCGTTGCGGATCGGTTCGTTGAAGTCGAATATCGGGCATTCGCAGGCGGCTGCGGGTGTGGGTGGGGTGATCAAGGTCGTGCAGGCGTTGCGGCATGAGATGTTGCCCAAGACGTTGCATGTGGATGCGCCCTCGCCGCATGTGGATTGGTCCGCGGGGTCGGTGCGGATCCTGGCTGAGGCGCAGCCGTGGCCTGCCTCGGTGGACCGGGTGCGGCGCGCGGGGGTGTCCTCGTTCGGTATCAGCGGCACCAACGCGCACATCATCGTCGAAGAAGCACCCGAAGCACCGGAACGCGCTGTGGCGCCGGTCCCGTCGGGTACGCCGCTGGTGGCGGCGGGCAAGCTGCCGCTGCTGGTATCGGCGAAATCCGAAGCGGGACTGCGTGCCCAGGCGGCTCGACTCCATGCCTGGATCTCCGCGCATCCGGAGGCGGAGCCGGTGGACGTGGCCCATGCGCTGTTGACCACTCGAGCCCGATTGGAGCACCGGGCGACGATCGTCGCCGCCGATCGAAACGCCATGCTGGCGGGGTTGGCCGAGGTGGCGGCTGGCTCGGCCTCGTCGAACGTGGCCGAGGGCACGCCGGTGCGGGGGAAGGTCGCCTTCTTGTTCACGGGGCAGGGTGCGCAGCGGGTGGGTATGGGGGCGGGGTTGTATGCGGCGTTCCCGGTTTTCGCTGCGGTGTTCGATGAGTTGTGTGTTGAGTTCGATCGGTTGCTGGGTGCGTCGTCGCCGGGTGTTTCGTTGCGCGAGGTTGTGTTCGGTGTCGGTGATGGTGAGTTGTTGCATCGCACGGAGTTCACCCAGCCCGCGTTGTTCGCGTTCGAGGTGGCGCTGTTCCGGTTGATCGAGTCGTTCGGTGTCGGTCCGGATGTGTTGATCGGGCATTCGATCGGTGAGCTGGTGGCGGCGTACGTAGCGGGGGTGTGGTCGCTCGAGGATGCGTGCGCGTTGGTGGTCGCGCGCGGTCGATTGATGGGTGCGTTGCCCGAAGGCGGCGCGATGCTCGCGGCAGCTGTGACCGAGGAGCGGGCCGCCGAACTCGTCGCGACATATGGGGATCGCCTGTCGGTCGCGGCGCTGAACGGTCCGGCCTCGGTCGTGCTGTCCGGCGATCTGGACGTCGTCGAGGCGGCGGAGCTCGAGTTGTCCGGCGCCGGCGTCAAGACCTCGCGGTTGCGGGTGAGCCATGCGTTCCATTCGGCACGGATGGATGCCATGCTGGCCGAATTCCGCACTGTCACCGCCGGGTTGACGTATCGGACACCCGAAATCGCGATGGTGTCGAACGTCTCCGGTGCCACCGCGGGCGCCGAGGTGACCGATCCGGAATATTGGGTCGCCCAGGTGCGCGGATGTGTGCGATTCGCGCCCGGCGTCGACACTCTCGTCGCCGACGGGGTGCGGCGGTTCGTCGAGGTCGGCCCGGACGCGGTGCTGGCGTCGCTGACACGTCAATGCCTGGCCCGGCACCCGGACGTCGAGGCGGATGCGCTGGTGGCCGCCGCGTCTCGGCGCTCGGTCGACGAGGTGATGCAGTACCTGACGATGTTGGCGCAAGCGCATACCGCCGGTATCCGCGTCGACTGGCGTGCATTGTTCGCGGGCCGTTCGCTGAGTCGAGTGTCCTTGCCCACGTATGCGTTTCAGCGTCAGCGGTACTGGTTGGAGCCGTTCGCCGGTGCTTCGTCGGCGGCGGGAGCGCCCGACCATCCGATCTTGACCGGTGTCGTGCCTCTGGCGGGCAAGGACGAATGGCTGTTCACCGCCAGCGTGTCGCTGCGGACGCAGCCATGGCTCGCCGATCACACGGTTTTCGGCTCGGTGCTGCTACCGGGCGCCGGATTCGTCGAACTCGCACTGAGCGCGGGTGCGCGGCTCGATGCCGGTTTCGTCGAGGAACTGCTGCTCGAAGGACCGCTGATGCTCGAGGGCGATACCGCCGTTGATATCCAGGTCGCCGTCGAACCTGCCGATGACGCGGGCCGACGCCGGTTCGTGATCTACTCGCGCGGCATCACTGAACCGGATGCCGCTGCGGCCGAATGGATTTCGCACGCCAGCGGGGTACTGGCCCCCGCTGCGTCTGCGGTGCCCACGTGGGTCGAGGCGGGACGGCACGGCTCGGCGGACGAATGGCCGCCCGCCGGGGCGGAACCGGAGCCGCACGACGGGCTCTACGCCCACCTGGCCGATCTGGGATTGGGCTACGGTCCCGCATTCCAGGGGGTCACCTCGGTCTGGCGCGACGGTGACGACCTCCTCGCCGAGGTCGTCGTCGGCGACGAATACGGAGCTTCCACTGCGTTGTTCGGGATTCACCCGGGACTGCTCGATGCCGCCTTCCACGCCGCCATCGCGGGGCTGGCGCAGGACATGCCGTCGGGGCGGTTGCCGCTGCCGTTCTCGTTCGCCGGAGTGCGGTTGTACCGCGCCGGTGCGACGGCGGTCCGGGTTCGACTGACTCGGTTGAGCGCCGGTCGGATCCGGGTCGCCGCGTTCGACGAAACGGGTGAGCCGGTATTGAGCCTCGAATCGCTCACCGCCCGTCCCGTCGATGCCAAGGCGTTGAACAGCGGGGCCGGCCGGCGTGCGTCGCTGTCGGACATCGAGTGGGTGCCGGTGTCGACCGGAACTATCGCGGCGACGTCGGTGGCGGTTCTCGGCACCGAACACGTTGCGGGCGTGGCTCATTCGTATGACGGGCTCGCCGAACTGCTCGAAGCCGATCAGACTCCGGAGATCGTCGTATGGTCACCGGCCGGGGACGCCGATGCCGATACCGCAACGCGCACTCGTGCGTGGGTGCGCGCGGCATTGGAGTTCTTGCAGAGCTGGCAGGCGCAGGAACGGTTGCACGATTCCCGGCTGGTGGTGCTCACGCGCGGTGCTGTCGGCGTATCGGGCGAGGCGCCGGATCCGGCCGCAGCGGCGGTGCGGGGCCTGGTGCGCAGTGCGCAGTTCGAGCACCCGGAGCGGTTCGTGCTCCTCGATGTGCGCGCCGACGTCGATCCGACCGCTGATCTGATCGCCGCGGCCGTGCGCTCGGATGAACCGCAGCTCGCCGCCCGCGATGGCGGTTTACTGGCGCCGCGGTTGCGGCGGCAGTCCGGCTCGGCCGCAACCGTCGAGGACGCATTCGGTACCGGTGCGGTGCTGATCACCGGTGGCACCGGTGGTTTGGGCGCGCTGGTGGCGCGCCATATCGTCGAAACACACGGTGTGCGGCGGTTGGTCTTGGTGTCGCGGCGCGGTGAGCGTGCCGACGGCGCAATGGATTTAGTGTCGGAGTTGACCGCTGCCGGTGCGCAGGTGCGGGTCGCGGCATGTGATGTCGGCGACCGTGCGTCCTTGGCGGCGCTGCTGACCGAGTTGTCCGGCGAATTCGCGCCGAGCGCGGTGATCCATTCGGCCGGCGTGCTCGACGACGGCACCATCGAGACCCTGTCCGCCGAACAGGTGGACCGAGTACTCACCGCCAAGGCCGACGCCGCCTGGCACCTGCACGAGCTGACCAGCGAGCAGGATCTGTCGGCGTTCGTGCTGTTCTCCTCGATCGCCGGGGTGATCGGTTCGCCAGGCCAGGGCAACTACGCGGCGGCCAACGCGTTCCTGGACGCGCTGGCAGCGGATCGGCGGGCCGCGGGGCTGCCCGCCGTGTCGATCGCGTGGGGCTCCTGGAACCAGGCCGGCGGGATGACCATCGGTCTCGGCAGCGCGGCGATGGCGCGGTTGAGTCAGCTGGGCGCGCGTCCGTTGGCGACGGCGGACGGTTTGGCACTGTTCGATCGCGCGCTCGCGGCGAGCGCATCGACGGTGGTCGGCGCCGAATTCGATACCGAGACATTGGCGGCGCAGGCCCGCGACGGATCGCTGCCCCGGATGTTGCACTCGATCGTCTCGGTGCCCGTGCGGCGCACCGCGGACGCGAGCGGCACGTTGGCGCTGCGGCTGGCCGCCGCCCCCGCGCAGGAACGCGAGACGATCGTGCTCGACGTGGTGCGCGAGCAGGTCGCCGGAGTACTCGGGCATATCTCGGGTGAGGCGATCGATCCCGCCGCGCCGTTCAACGAGATCGGCTTCGATTCGCTGGCGGGGGTGGAGTTTCGCAACCGCCTCGCCAAGGCCACCGGGGTGGCGTTGCCCTCGACGCTGGTATTCGATTACCCCACGGCCGCGGCCGTGGCGTCGTTCGTGCGATCGCGCGTCGGTGACGTGGACGTCGATGCGAACCGCGTTGCCAAACGCCCCGCACGCCGGATCCGTACCGACGAGCCGATCGCGATCGTGGGGATGAGCTGTCGCTACCCGGGGGGCATCGAATCACCGGAACAGCTATGGGACGTGGTCGCATCCGGAGCCGACGCGATCGGCGAATTCCCGACCGATCGCGGGTGGGATCTCGACCGGTTGTTCCATCCCGATCCCGACCATTCGGGCACGTCTTACCTGCGCCACGGCGGATTCATCTCCGGTGTCGGGGATTTCGATGCCGGGTTCTTCGGTATCGGTCCGCGTGAGGCGTCGGCGATGGATCCGCAGCAGCGGTTGTTGTTGGAGGCGTCGTGGGAAGCGTTGGAGGACGCGGGAATCGATCCGTTCGCCCTGCGCGGCAGTGATACCGGCGTCTTCGTCGGCGTCTCATATCAGGACTACGAGCAGATCGCCAAGGCGGCGGGTCCGGTGGCCGAGGGGTACGTGGGTACTGGTTCGGCGGGCAGTGTGGTGTCGGGCCGGGTGTCGTACACGTTGGGTCTGGAAGGCCCTGCGGTGACGGTGGATACGGCATGTTCGTCGTCGCTGGTCGCGATCCATCTGGCGTGTCAGGCGCTGCGTCAGGGCGAGAGCTCCCTCGCCTTCGCCAGCGGCGTTCAACTGATGGCGACGCCGTTCATGTTCATGGAATTTTCCCGGCAGCGTGGGTTGTCGCGGGATGGGCGGTGTAAGGCGTTCTCGGCGTCGGCCGACGGTGTGGGCTGGGCCGAGGGTGTCGGTGTGCTGGTGTTGGAGCGGCTCTCGGATGCGAAGCGGTTGGGACACAACGTGCTTGCCGTGATCCGGGGTTCAGCGGTGAACCAGGACGGCGCGTCGAATGGACTCTCGGCCCCGAACGGTCCGTCACAGGAGCGCGTGATCGCGGCCGCATTGCAGGCCGCGGGCTTGAGTCCGGCGGATGTGGACGCGGTCGAGGCGCACGGCACCGGTACGACGTTGGGTGATCCGATTGAAGCGCAGGCGTTGATCGCGGCGTATGGGCAGGGCCGTGCGGAGCCGTTGCGGATCGGTTCGTTGAAGTCGAATATCGGGCATTCGCAGGCGGCTGCGGGTGTGGGTGGGGTGATCAAGGTCGTGCAGGCGTTGCGGCATGAGATGTTGCCCAAGACGTTGCATGTGGATGCGCCCTCGCCGCATGTGGATTGGTCCGCGGGGTCGGTGCGGATCCTGGCTGAGGCGCAGCCGTGGCCTGCCTCGGTGGACCGGGTGCGGCGCGCGGGGGTGTCCTCGTTCGGTATCAGCGGCACCAACGCGCACATCATCGTCGAAGAAGCACCCGAAGCACCGGAACGCGCTGTGGCGCCGGTCCCGTCGGGTACGCCGCTGGTGGCGGCGGGCAAGCTGCCGCTGCTGGTATCGGCGAAATCCGAAGCGGGACTGCGTGCCCAGGCGGCTCGACTCCATGCCTGGATCTCCGCGCATCCGGAGGCGGAGCCGGTGGACGTGGCCCATGCGCTGTTGACCACTCGAGCCCGATTGGAGCACCGGGCGACGATCGTCGCCGCCGATCGAAACGCCATGCTGGCGGGGTTGGCCGAGGTGGCGGCTGGCTCGGCCTCGTCGAACGTGGCCGAGGGCACGCCGGTGCGGGGGAAGGTCGCCTTCTTGTTCACGGGGCAGGGTGCGCAGCGGGTGGGTATGGGGGCGGGGTTGTATGCGGCGTTCCCGGTTTTCGCTGCGGTGTTCGATGAGTTGTGTGTTGAGTTCGATCGGTTGCTGGGTGCGTCGTCGCCGGGTGTTTCGTTGCGCGAGGTTGTGTTCGGTGTCGGTGATGGTGAGTTGTTGCATCGCACGGAGTTCACCCAGCCCGCGTTGTTCGCGTTCGAGGTGGCGCTGTTCCGGTTGATCGAGTCGTTCGGTGTCGGTCCGGATGTGTTGATCGGGCATTCGATCGGTGAGCTGGTGGCGGCGTACGTAGCGGGGGTGTGGTCGCTCGAGGATGCGTGCGCGTTGGTGGTCGCGCGCGGTCGGTTGATGGGTGCGTTGCCCGAAGGCGGCGCGATGCTGGCCGTGGCGACCACGGAAGAGCGGGTGGCCGAGACCATCGCGCCGTTGGGCGAGAAGGTATCGATCGCGGCGGTGAACGCGCCGTCCTCGATCGTGGTCTCCGGCACCGAGGCGGCCATCACGGAATTGGTGGCGACATTCGCCGCGGCACAGATCAAGATGTCGCGGTTGCAGGTCAGCCACGCCTTCCATTCCGCGTTGATGGACCCGATGCTGCCAGACCTCGAAGCGGTCACCGTCGGGCTCACCTACCGCACCGCGCTGCTACCGGTCGTGTCCAATGTCTTCGGCGTCGTCGCGGGCGAGGCGCATGCCGAACCGATCTACTGGGTCGGCCACGTGCGCGACACGGTCCGTTTCGCCGAGGGCGTACATACCCTGGTGGACGCGGGTGTTCGCCGATTCCTCGAAGTGGGCCCCGACGCCGTGCTGACGGCGATGACCGGTCAGTGCCTGCCTGCCGACATCGAAGCCAAGTCGCTGGTGGCCGCGTCGGGCCGGCGCGGCGCCGACGAGGTGACGCAGGTGCTGACCTTCCTCGCGCACGCCGACAACGCGGGCATCGACGTCGACTGGTCGCCGCTGTTCGCCGACCGGTACCCGGCGCGAGTGTCCTTGCCGACGTATGCGTTTCAGCACCAGCGTTACTGGCTCCAACCGAATCACGCGGTGGTGTCGGGCAATTCGGACCACCCGATTCTGACGGATGCGGTCCCGGTGGCGGGCAAGGACGAATGGCTCTTCACCGGAAAGCTGTCCGACGCGGCGCACCAGTGGGTCGCCGATCACCAGGTCTTCGGGACCGCGGTGGTCCCGGCGACGACGTATCTGGAATTGGCATCCACCATCGGGGTCCGGCTCGGCGTCGGACTCGTCGAGGAGATCTCCCTGGATATTCCGCTGGCGCTCGGTGCGGACCCGGTCGATCTCCAGATCGCGGTCGGCGCGGCCGAGCCGGACGGGCGCAGGCATTTCACGATCTTCTCCCGGACCGAGCGCACCGATGCGGTCGACGCGTGGGTGCCGCATGCCCGTGGCGTACTCGCCGCCGCAGACGCCGCGGACACACCGCCGATCTGGGATGAATTCGACTGGCCGCCAGCGGGTTCCGAGCAGCTCGACGAGCAGGAGCTGTACCGGCGGATCGCCGATCTCGGTCTCGAATACGGTCCGGCATTCCTCGGAGTGCGCGCGATGTGGCGGCGCGGCGACGAGGTATTCGCGGAGGTGTCGCTGGACGAGACCGCGGCCGGGCAGGTGGCCGGGTTCGGTATTCACCCGGCGTTGTTCGACGCGTGCCTGCATCCCGCGCTCGACTTCGTGATGGACGACATTCCCGAGGGCAGGTTGCCGTTGCCGGTGTCGTTCGCCGGTGTGCGGATGGCGCGGACGGGTTCAGGACCGGTTCGCGTGCGCGCCGAGCGTTCGGGCGGCTATCGGATTCGTCTGGATGTGGTCGATATAACGGGCGAACCGGTGCTGAGCGCGGATTCCCTTGTGGTGCACCCGGTCGAACGCCGCACCGTGGCACGCGTGCGCGCCGGTGGCGCACTGCCCGTGCTCTATGGCGTGGAGTGGGCGTCCGTGCCGCCGGTGTCGTCGACGCCGGTGTCGTCGATGGTGGTACTCGGTGACCAGATCGTGGCGGGGATCGACGATCACGTCGCGGGCGTTGGTGAACTCGCCGCCGCCGATATTGTTGCCGACGCGGCTGTCTGGCTGGTCGACGCCGCCGAATTCGGCGGCGCGGATGCCGCGCAGGTGGGTCGCCGATCGGTGAAGGCGGCCATCGAGCTGTTGCGCTCGTGGCTGTCGGACGCGCGGCTCGCCGAGACCAGGCTGATTGTGGTGACGCGCAACGCCATTGGCCTGCCGGACGAGTCATCCGATCCGGTGGCCGCGGCCGTGGCCGGATTGGTGCGCAGCGCCCAGGCCGAACATCCCGGCCGAATGGTGCTGCTCGACCGCGATGGCGAGATCGACGCCGAGGTGGTGTCGGCCGTGCTGGCGACGGGTGAACCCCAGGTGGCGGTGCGATCCGGTCGCTTGTCGATGCCGCGGTTGCGGCGCGAGCCCGCATCGGATGCGGCAGCGATGTCGTTCGGCGCGGGGACGGTCCTGGTGACCGGTGGTACCAGCGGGTTGGGCGCGCTCGTGGCGCGGCACCTGGTCGCCGAACACGGCGTGCGTCGGCTGCTGCTGGTCTCGCGGCGAGGTCGCGATGCCGAGGGGGTGGCGGAACTGGTCGCGGAGATCTCCGCGCTGGGTGCCGAGGTGGACGTGGCGGCCTGCGATATCTCCGATCGCGCCGCCCTCGAGGCGGTGCTGGCCGCGATCCCCGCGGAGTTCCCGCTCTCCGGCGTCGTCCATTCGGCGGGCGTCGTGGACGACGGAACCATCGAGACATTGACCGGCGAGCAGGTGGATCGCGTGTTCGCTCCGAAGGTGGACGGGACGTGGCTGCTGCACGACCTGACGCGCGCCGCGGAGTTGTCCGCGTTCGTGGTGTTCTCCTCGGTCGCAGGAGTCGCGGGTTCGCCTGGGCAGGGCAACTACGCGGCGGCGAACGCCTTCGCGGACGCGATCGTCCGGCTCCGACGTCAGCGGGGCCTGCCCGGTGTGGCGGTGGCCTGGGGGCCGTGGCACGCGGGCAGCGGTATGACCGGCGAACTCGGTGCGGCCGGACTGGCGCGGTTGCGGCGGTTGGGTTTTCGCGCCATCGCCGATACCGAGGGCCTCGCGATGTTCGACGCGGCGCTCGTCGTCGACTCCGGCGTGGTAGTCGGCGCACAGTTCGATACGACCGGATTGGCGGAGCAGGCCGAGGCCGGTGCACTGCCGAAGATCTTGAGTCCCTTGGTCTCCGCGTCCGGGTCCGCCCGCGGACAGACCGGTACGCCGGTGGGCAGGCTGGCCTCGGCGTCGGCTGCCGAACGTGACGAGGTGGCCCTGGCGATAGTCCGGGAACAGGCGGCGGCCGTGCTCGGTCACGCCTCCGATGCCGCGATCGATGTGGCGCTTCCGTTCACCGAGCTCGGCTTCGACTCACTGGCCGGGGTGGAGTTCCGCAACCGACTCGCCAAGGCCACGGGTTTGGCACTGCCATCCACCCTGGTCTTCGATTACCCCTCCGCGCATGCCGTTGCGACGTTCATCGTATCCAAATTGGATGATGCGGCCAGTACCGAACGCCGACCGAAGCGCAGCGCCCGCCGAGCGCGGACGGACGAGCCGATCGCCATCGTCGGGATGAGCTGCCGCTACCCCGGTGGTGTCGCATCGCCGGATCAGCTGTGGGAACTGGTGGCCTCGGGCACGGACGCGATCACGCCCTTCCCATCCGACCGTGGCTGGGATCTCGAGCGCCTGTTCGACCCGGACCCGGACAAGCCGGGCACCACCTATGTCCGCGAAGGCGGATTCCTCACCGACGTAAGCGCTTTCGATGCCGGCTTCTTCGGCATCAGCCCGCGTGAGGCCACGGCCATGGACCCACAGCAGCGGCTCTCCCTGGAGGCCGCCTGGGAGGCGTTGGAAGACGCGGGGATCGACCCGGTGGCATTGCACGGCGGCGACACCGGAGTGTTCGTCGGCGCCACCCCGTCCGGCTACGTCGAGCGGGTGGTCGGTGAACACGAGGGTTTCCGGATGACCGGCAACTCGGACAGCGTGATTTCCGGCCGGATCGCCTACGTGTTCGGTCTGCAGGGACCGGCCATGACGGTCGATACGGCGTGCTCATCGTCACTGGTGGCGCTGCACCTGGCCTGTCAGGCCCTGCGCAATGGCGAAACGTCGATGGCTCTGGCCGTCGGCGTCACCATCTCGGGCAGTCCGGAACTCTACGTCGACTTCGCACGTCAGCGTGGTCTTTCCCCCGATGGGCGATGCAAGTCGTTCTCCGCCGACGCCGACGGGGTCGGTTGGTCCGAGGGTGTGGGTGTCCTGGTCGTCGAGCGTCTTTCCGACGCACGGCAAGCGGGCCACAACGTTCTTGCCGTGATCCGGGGTTCCGCGGTGAATCAGGACGGCGCCTCGAACGGTCTGACCGCGCCGAACGGTCCGTCACAGGAGCGGGTGATCGCGGCGGCCCTGGCGGCGGCCGGGTTGGCGCCCGCCGATATCGATGCCGTGGAAGCGCACGGGACCGGTACGCCGCTGGGCGATCCGATCGAGGCACAGGCGTTGATCGCGGCGTACGGCCAGGATCGAGCCGAGCCGCTGCGGATCGGCTCGCTGAAATCGAATATCGGGCACGCGGTCGCCGCATCGGGTGTCGGTGGCGTGATCAAGATCGTGCAGGCGTTGCGGCACGAGATATTGCCGAAGACTTTGCATTTGGGTACGCCCTCGCCGCATGTGGACTGGTCCGCGGGCGCGGTGCGGCTGCTGGCCGAGGCGGAGCCGTGGCGCGCGGGGGAGCGGGTGCGGCGTGCGGGCGTCTCGTCCTTCGGTATCAGCGGCACCAATGCGCACGTGATCGTCGAGGAAGCGCCCGCGCTCACCCGGCACGAGGGCGTGTCGTCCGGCGAGCCGGTATCCCCGGCCGCCGAGGTGGCGGCATGGCTGGTTTCGGCGAGATCCGAGGCCGGTCTGCGGGCCCAGGCGGACCGGCTGCGGACGTGGCTGCTCGACCACCCGCATGCCGACGCGCTGAGCGTGGCGCAGTCGTTGATCAATACGCGTGCGCAGTTGGAATGGCGCGGCGTCGCCGTCGGCCGGGACCGCGAGCAACTGCTCTCCGGATTGGCGGACCTCTCGTCCGGTTCGGCGTCGGCGTCAGTCGGATCCGGTAGACCTGTCGGGGGTCGGACGGCATTCGTGTTCACCGGTCAGGGGGCACAACGGATCGGTATGGGGTCGGAGCTGTATCAGGCGTTCCCGGTATTCGCCTCCGCCTTGGACGAAGTGTGCGCCGAGTTCGACCCTCTCGTGGGCGGATCGTTGCGGGAGGTGATGTTCGCTGATCCGGAAGGCGTGCTGGATCGGACGGAGTGGACGCAGCCCGCGTTGTTCGCGTTCGAGGTGGCGTTGTTCCGGTTGGTGGAATCGTTCGGTGTGACACCGGATGTGCTGATCGGGCATTCGATCGGCGAGTTGGTTGCGGCGTATGTGGCCGGGGTGTGGTCGCTGCGGGATGCGTGCGCGTTGGTGGCGGCGCGTGGTCGATTGATGGGTGCGTTACCCCAGGGCGGCGCGATGCTCGCGGTCGCGGTGTCCGAAGCGGAGGCGGCACGGGTACTCGCGGACTACGGCGATCGGGTGTCGCTCGCGGCGATCAACGGCCCCGACGCGGTGGTGGTCTCCGGTGCCGCCGACGCCGTCGATGACGTCGAGCGGGTGTTCTCCAGCGCCGGTCGCACAACGACACGATTGCGTGTGAGTCACGCGTTCCATTCGGCACTGATGGAACCCATGCTGGCCGAATTCCGTTCCGTCGCCAAGGAAGTGACCTACCGGCAGCCGTTTCTGACGATCGTGTCGAATGTGACCGGCGCGATGGGCGAGGCATTCACCGACCCCAGCTACTGGGTCGAGCAGGTACGCGCCGCGGTCCGGTTCGCCCCCGGGATCCGGTTGCTCGCCGACAGCGGCGTACGGCGCTTCCTCGAGATCGGCCCCGACGCTGTGCTGACGGCCATGACCCGTCAGTGTCTGGACGACGATGCCGATACTTCGGCCGGCTGGCTGGTGTGCGCGGCCAGTCGTCGCGGAGCCGATGAAGTGGTCCGGCTGGTGACCTTCCTGGCTCAGGTGCACACCGCGGGGACGGATGTCGACTGGCGGTCGCTGTTCGGCGGGCGTGCGACGCGACGAATCACCTTGCCCACCTATGCGTTCCAACATCAACGCTATTGGCTGGCCGCTGCCGCCGACACCGGGGATGTCCGCAGCTCCGGTCTGGACGCCGTGGCGCATCCGCTGTTGAGTGCGGCGGTATGGCTGCCGGACTCCGAAGGGGTGGTGCTGAGCGGACGGCTGTCGTTGTCCAGCCACCCCTGGCTGGCCGATCACGTGATCGGTGGCACGGTGCTGCTGCCGGGCACCGGATTCGTCGAACTGGCATTGCACGTCGGTGCCATGGTGGGCAGCCCGCGCTTGGCCGAACTCATCGTCACGGCACCGCTGATGGTGCCGCCGAACGGTGCGGTCGAATTGCGGGTCATGGCAACCGGGCCGGATCCCACCGGCGCGCGGGTTGTGTCGGTGTACTCGCGTCCACAACGAAATGGCGCGCCGGAATCGGCCGAATGGGTTAGTCATGCGACCGGATCCCTGGTCGCTCAACCGGTTTCGGCTCCATCCGATTCGGTGCTGGCGAACTGGCCGCCAGCCGGAGCACAGCCGGTGGATATCGGCGACTTCTATCCCGATCTGGTCGAGCGCGGCTACGGGCACGGACCGTTGTTCCAAGGACTCACCGCGCTGTGGCGCGGCGACGGTGAGGTTTTCGCCGAGGTGAACCTGCCGGAGCAGTCGTCGGCCGGCGGGTTCGGAGTGCATCCCGCGCTGCTGGACGCGGCATTGCACGCGATTCGCTTCACCGGATTGACCGCGGAGGGCGCCGATGGCGAAATCGTCGTGCCCTATTCGTGGGAGAACGTGGATCTGCGTGCCGTCGGCGCCGGGTCGGTCCGGGTCCGGCTGCGCGCGGCCGATCCGGATTCGAGTGAGTCGGAGAATCAGCGAATCGCGGTGACGCTCAGCGATTCCCATGGTGGGCCGGTGCTCGAGGTCGCGGCATTGACCATGCGCCCGATTCCGATCGCCGCGCTGGACGCGGCAGGCGCCGTCGCGGCGGGTCGCGGCGGGTACCAGCTGCGATGGGTCACGGTACCCGCCGCACCGGCCGGTGCCGACGAGCTATGGGCATTTACCGACGACGGCGAAACGGTCGCCGTCGCGGGAAGTTCGGTTGCCGTGATCCGGCTGTCGGAAGCGATCGCGGATGTCGACCTGCCCGAATCCGTGCACGGTCGGCTCGCCGAGGTAACGTCGCGCGTCGGCGCCCTGCTGATGCGGTACGAGCGGATTGTCGTGGTCACCCATGGCGCGGTCGCCGTGCATGCCGACGAGCCGGTGGATCTCGCCGCCGCAGCCGTATGGGGTCTGCTGCGCAGCGGGCAGCACGAGAACCCGGGGCGCATCGCGATCGTGGACGTGGACCGCTGGGTGGATTACCGCATCGGCGTCGCCGCGGTGCTGGCCGACACCGACGAATCGCAAGTGGCGCTGCGTGCGGGCATTTCGTATGTGCCGCGATTGAGTCGCGGCAGCACCGACACAGCGGCTGCGATCGTCTCGACGCCTCGGTCCGACGGCACGGTGTTGATCACCGGCGGCACCGGTGGATTGGCCGCCGTGGCCGCTCGGCACCTGATCGCCGAATGCGGTGTGCGCAGGCTTGTGCTGGCGGGTAGGCGCGGTCCGGCCGCGCCGGGCGCCGCCGACCTGGTGGCCGAATTGACTGTGCTCGGCGCACGGGTGGACGTGGTCGCCTGCGATGTCGCCGACCGGGCGGCGCTGGACGAACTGTTGTCGACCATCGCGCCGGAACATCCGTTGACCGGCGTCGTCCACGCGGCGGGCGTGCTGGCCGACGGTCTGCTCGCCGATCTGACCCCGCAGCGGCTGGCGACGGTGCTGCGACCCAAGGTCGACGCGGCCTGGCATCTGCACGAGGCGACCAAGGATCTGGATCTGTCGATGTTCGTGCTCTACTCCTCGTTCGCAGGAACGATCGGCAGCCCGGGCCAGGCCAACTATGCGGCGGCGAACGCGTTCCTCGACGCGCTGGCCCGGCGGCGGCACCGCGACGGCCTGCCCGCCACGTCCATCGCGTGGGGACCGTGGCGCGGCGCCGACGGTATGACCAGCACCCTCTCGGCCGCCGACTTCGCCAGAATGCGCCGAGAGGGCCTCGTTCCGGTCGACGACCGGTACGGCATGGCGTTGCTCGACGCGGGCATGGCCGCCGGTGTCCCGGCGATCGTCGGTGTGCGATTCGACCTGCCTGCCCTCGCTGCACAGGCGGCCTCGGGCGCGCTGCCCAGAACGCTCAGCTCGCTCGTCACCGCGGCGCCACGCCGCGCCGAAAGCGGGGAGTCGCTGGCACAGCGGCTGGCCGCGACCCCGGAATCCGAACGTGTCGACGTGGTGCTCGCCGTCGTCCGGGAGCACGTCGCCGCGAGTCTCGGACACGGGTCAGGGGACATGATCGATCCGACGGCTCCGTTCACCGAGCTGGGCTTCGATTCGCTTGCGGGCGTAGAGTTCCGCAACCGGCTGACCAAGGCCACCGGGTTGCCGTTGCCGTCCACCCTCGTCTTCGATCACCCCACCGCGCGCGGACTGGCCGAGTATCTCGATTCCCGGATGACCGAAATCCTGGACACCGCCATCGAGGCGTCCGCCACGACGGTTCGCCCTGCGGCTCCGGCGTCCCGAACGCCCGGCACGCGCGGCGGGCTCACCGATCTGGTACTGGCCGCGCACCGGCGCGGGCGGGTCGGTGCGGCGTTGCCGATGTTGCGCGAGAGCGCCATGCTCGTCGAAACCTTCGCGACCGCTGCCGAATTGCCCGTCCGGCCGACGCCGATACCGCTGAGCAGGGGCACATCCGGCCCGGCGATCATCTGTGTCCCGTCGTTCGTGGTCGGCACCGGCCCGCACCAATTCGGCGGACTGGCGCGCGAATTGGGCGCCGACCACACCGTCGCGGCGCTGCGTCTGCCGGGTACCCGGCCCGGGGAGTTGCTGCCCGCGTCCTGGGACGCGTTGCTGGACAGCCTGGCCACGACCGTCGCGGACATCGGTGCTGCCCGGCCGATCGTGCTCGTCGGCTATTCGGCGGGTGGTGCGATCGCGCACGCGCTGGCGCATCGGCTGGAAAACGACGGCCGCCCGGCCGCGGCGGTGATATTGCTCGACACCTATTCGCCCGCCGATCCAGAGCAGAGTCGCGAGGTGCTTGTCAGCGCGATCGGCGCGGTGCTCGAGCTCGATAGCGAGATCACCGAGATCAGCGATCACGGCCTGATCGCGATGGCGAAATACGCGCAGATATTCGACGAACGGCAACCGTTGCCGATCGCCGCGCCGACGTTCGATCTGCGGGCCGCGACCCCATTGCCAGGGTTGGATCTCGCCGAACCGGTGGCCGCGTGGCTGCATACCTGCGAGACGGTCGAGATCGACGCGGATCATTTCTCGATCATCGGCGCGGCCTCGGTCGCGGCGGCGGTCGAGATACGGCGCTGGCTCGCCGCGCGAACGAGTGCCAAATCGCCATCCCTGGCATCGAATACGGCGAGATAGAGGAATCCAATGTTCGAACCTTCCCAAGAGATCGCCATTGTCGGAATGGCGTGCCGGATGCCGGGCGCTGCCGATATCGAGCAGTTCTGGCGGTTGCTGCGCGACGGCCGTGACGCCGTCGGCTCCGCTCCGGCGGACCGGCCCGGTATCGAGGAGACGGCCGGTTTCCTGCCTACCGCAACGGAATTCGACGCCGACTTCTTCGGTGTGCCGCCCAATGAGGCACGTTCGATCGATCCGCAGCAGTTGCTCGGGCTCGAGTTGAGCTGGGAGGCGTTGGAGGACGCGGCTTATCGCGACCGTGCTGGTGCGCGGGCGGGTGTCTTCCTGGGCAGCGCGGGCACCGATTTCGCCGAAATGCTTGCCGCACAGGGGAAAGCGGGTATCGGCAGGCATTCGCTATGGGCCGTGGGGCGAGGTGTCGCCGCCAATCGCATCTCCAATTACTACGGCTTCACCGGTCCGAGCCTGGTGGTCGACAGCGGGCAGTCGTCATCGCTGGTCGCTGTGCATCTGGCGTGCGAATCGCTGCGCATCGGTGCGTGCGAGGTGGCGCTCGCGGGTGGACTGAATCTCATCCTCTCGCCATTGAGCGGTGAGCGCTACGAACAGTTCGGCGCGCATTCACCGTCGGGTAAGTGTCATACCTTTGACGAGACTGCCGATGGCACGGTGCGCGGTGAGGGCGGTGGCATCGTCGTGCTCAAAACACTGGCGCGGGCCATCGCCGACGGGGACCGGATCTACGCGGTGATCCGCGGCAGTGCGGTCAACAACGGCAATGCGCGCCAAGTGTTGAGCGCGCCGAGCGTCGCGGCGCAGACGGCGGTGATCCGGGCCGCGCTCGCGGCGGCGGCGGTGGAGCCGGCGACGGTGAGCTACGTCGAGTTGCACGGCACCGGTACGCCCGCCGGTGATCCGGTGGAGGCGGCCGCGCTCGGCGAGACCTATGGTGGCGGCCGGCGCGCGGGTGAGTCGCTCGCGGTCGGTTCGGTGAAGACCAATATCGGGCATCTCGAAGCTGCGGCGGGTATCGCCGGGCTCATCAAGACCGCGCTGTCGCTGTGGCATCGAGAGTTGGTGCCCAGCCTGAACTTTCGCCGAGCGAATCCGCGTATTCCGCTGGACGCGTTGGGCCTGCGGGTACAGACCGTCGCGCAGGACTGGCCTGTCGCGCCCGAACCGGGCAGTGCGTCGAATACCGCACTGAGCGAGGGCGCGGCTTCAGCCGATGCGAGCGCCGCCGATGCGTCAGTGCGCCGCGCCGCCGTGTCGTCGTTCGGCATGGGTGGAACGAACGCGCACGTGATTCTGGAAGAAGCGCCCGTCGTGGCCGCCGATGCGGACGTGGACGGCTCGATTCCCATGGCGTGGCTGTTGTCCGGCCGAAGCCCGGAGGCACTGCGCGACCAGGCTTCTCGGTTGCGGGAGTGGTTGAGCGTCCATCCCGAAGCCGGTGCCGCGGAGGTGGCGTACTCGCTGGCCACTGCTCGCACACCGTTGGAGTGGCGGGGCGCTGTGGTCGGGCACGACGTAACAACGTTGGCCGGCGGCTTGTCGGCGCTGATCGATCCGACCCCGGCATCGGCCGAGGCCGAGCCCTACGCGGTGACCGCTCGTTGCGCATCCCGCCGGGTCGTCTTCGTCTTTCCTGGGCAGGGGAGTCAATGGGTGGGGATGGGCGCGGAGTTGTTGTCCGCGGATGGGGTGTTCGCGGAGTCCATCGCGGACTGTGCGGCGGCGCTCGCGCCGTGGGTGGACTGGTCGTTGACCGAGGTGTTGCGCGGGACGCCGGGAGCCGCGTCGCTGGATCGCGTCGACGTGGTGCAGCCGGTGCTGTTCGCGATGCTGGTGTCGCTGGCACGGATGTGGCGTGCGGCCGGCGTGGAACCCGCTGCGGTGGTGGGTCATTCGCAGGGCGAGATCGCGGCGGCGGTGGTGGCGGGCGGACTGTCGCTGGCCGACGGCGCGCGGGTCGTCGCGGTACGGTCGCGGGCGGTTGCCGACGCGCTGGCGGGATCGGGCGGCATGGCGTCGGTCGGTGCCACCGCGGAAGCCGTCACGCACCGCTTGGCCGAGTTCGGCGATCGATTGTCGATTGCGGCGGTGAATGCACCGGGACAGACGGTCGTATCGGGCGAGTCGGCCGCGTTGGACGATTTTCTCGCCGCGTGTGCGGCCGACGGGCTGTGGGCCAAGCGGATTCCGGTCGATTACGCGTCGCATTCGGCGGCGGTCGAGCGCATTCGGGATCGAGTACTGGCCGAATTGGCGCCGATCGAGCCGAAAACCGGTTCCATTCCGTTCTTTTCGACGGTGACCGCGCGATTCGAGGACACAGCCGGGCTGGATGCCGGGTACTGGTATCGAGGACTGCGGGAACCGGTGCGGTTCGCCGAGGCCATCGAGGCGCTGCTGCGCTCGGAGATGAACGCCTTCGTCGAGACGAGCCCGCATCCGGTGGTCGCCACTGCGGTCGATTTGACCGCTGATTCGATCGGCATGGCCGATCAGGTGGTCGCCATCGGGACCCTGCGGCGTGGCAATGGCGGTCCGGCACAGTTCGCGGCCGCACTGGCCCGCGCCCACTGCGTGGGCATCGAGGTGGCATCGGAGCTGTTGGCTCCGAAGGCTTCTCGGGTCGAGCTCCCGACATACGCGTTCCAGCGCAGGCAGTGCTGGACGCCGATGGCCGGGACAGGTATGGGACCGGGCGATGTGAGCCGGGCCGGACTGATCACCGCCGACCACCCGGTGATCGGCGCCGCGGTCCCGATGGCCGACGGTGACGATTGGCTGTTCACCGGCCGCCTCGCGCTCGACACCCACCCCTGGCTCGCCGACCACGTCGTCTTCGGGACACCGGCGGTGCCCGCGAGCGTTTGGCTCGACGTCGCAGTGAGCGTCGGCGCGCGTGTCGGCGCCGGTGCGGTACCAGAACTGCGCCTCGCCACGCCGCTGACATCGCCGGTCGCGGCGTGGCATGTTCAGGTGCGGGTGGCGGCCCCCGACGATCGAGGACGGCGGAGCTTCACGATCTATGCCCGCCCCGACAGCCCGGTGTTTCCTACCGATCGTCCGTCGGACGGCGCGGTCTCCGAAGGCGGCCGAGAATGGCGGCAGTTCGCGACAGGTGTGCTTGCCCCGCAACCGGATCCGGCGCATCCTGCGGTGGATGCCGAATGGCCGCCGGCGGCAACCGAATCCGTGGCCGTCGATGAACTCTACGACCGGCTGGCCGAGCGTGGCTCGGATTACGGTGTTGCGTTCCAAGGGGTGACGGCCGCTTGGCGGCGTGGCCATGACGTGTTCGCCGAGGTATCGCTCGACGAGTCCGTTCGTGATCGTGGCGCCCGTTACGGCGTTCACCCGGCACTGCTGGACGCGATGCTGCACACCGCCGCCGACCAGCTCAGCGATGTGGTCGCACTCCGCATGCCGTTGTCTTTCAACGATATTCGACTGCATCGCGCGGGTGCCGAAGCGGTACGGGTCCGCGTCGACCAGGTGGACGCGGACAGCGTCCGGGTCACGGCGGTGGCCGAGGACGGCGCGCCGGTCCTGACCATCGAGCGACTGGTGCTGACGTCGGTCGAACCGCCGGCGTCCGCCGTCGCGGATGCGCCGCTGCGCGGCGCTTCTCCGGCACGCAGGCGGCACGCGATCGTGTCGGGCCCACTGGCGCCGCGGCTGCTCGCCGCGCCCGAATATCAACGAGACGCACTGGTTTTCGCGGTCGTGGCCGAACAGGCCGCGGCGGTGCTCGGCCATGATTCGTCCGAGGCCGTACATCCGGACCTGCCGTTCACCGCCATCGGATTCGATTCGCTGAGCGGCCAGCAACTGCGCCATCAACTGGTTCGTGCCACCGGCGTCGAGCTGCCGATGACGCTGATCTTCGACTATCCGACACCGACCGCGGTGGCCCGGCTCGTCCGCTCGCGGCTCGAAGGCGTCGACCTCCACGCGCGGCGGGTCACCCGCCGCACCCGCTCCGACGAGCCGATCGCGATCGTCGGCATCGGCTGCCGCTTCCCGGGTGGCGTCGGATCGCTCGACGACCTGTGGGAGCTTGTCGCGGCGGAACGGGATGTGATCACCCCCTTCCCCTCCGACCGCGGCTGGGATCTGGAGCGGCTGTTCGATCCGGATCCGAGCAAGCCGGGCACCGTCTACACCCGAGAAGGAGGATTCCTGGCCGAACCGGGCGCCTTCGACGCGGGATTCTTCGGCATCGGGCCGCGTGAGGCGGCCGCGATGGATCCACAGCAGCGGTTGATGCTGGAGGTGTCCTGGGAGGCCCTCGAGGATGCCGGTATCGACCCGGTCTCGCTGCGCGGAACCGATACCGGGGTGTTCGTCGGCGCGAGCTCATCCGGTTACTCCCGTGGCGTGACCGGCGAGTACGAGGGCTTCCGCCTGACCGGGACCGCGCAGAGCGTGATATCCGGCCGTGTCGCTTACCTTTTCGGTTTGGAGGGTCCTGCGGTCACGGTCGATACCGCGTGTTCGTCGTCGCTGTATAGTGAATTAAATAGAGCAAGTCAAAACAATGAAAATCAAGCTACAGATAAATTTAATGACACTTTAAAAGCAATTGAAGATAAATATGCTTA
>NZ_JBEXLC010000132.1:0-24576 GCF_040609795.1 Nocardia sp. NPDC004604 | reverse complement strand
GCCCAGCATGATGCCCGCCGAGGTGGCCTGGAGTGTCGGTGCCGAGGTCGAGCCCGGCGATGACCTGTACCGCCGCAACGCTCACGCCTCGGCCGACCGGTTGCGCGAGTTCATCGACGAAGGCATCTCGGACGGATCGTTCCGTCCGGCGAACGCGGAATTCCTCGGCCTGGCAGTGAATCTGTTACTGGAGGCCGTGCTCGACGGAACCTTCGTCGAGCACCTCCAGATGTCGGACGCCGACGCCTACGTCGAGATCACCACCTTGATCTTGCACGCGTTGTCTGCGCCCGCGCGTTGAGGCGAGTTCTCCGGACGGACATACCCGCGACGCCCGCCCCGCCCGGCCGGAAGCCGCTGAAGAGCGAAATATCCAGCCGGGCAACATGATTCACTTCAACGCTCAGTCACCGGCGGTCTCCCGGCGGACCGGGGAGACGATCGCGAAATCCGGGTCGAAGGTGTCCAAGATGGAAGCGAGGGCGACCAGAGGCGCCGGGTCGCCGTCGATGCAGAGATCGCCCTTCTCGATGGCCGTCCGAGCCGCGGCCGGAAGCTGCAGGGCCGCCATGCTTGCGCGAGCTCCGATGAGGGTGGTCCCGACGCCGGCGGCATGACCCGGGCGGGCGTTGAGGACGCCGTTACGGACCCACATCGTCCAGTCGGCGCCGCAGTCGGTGAAGGTGAAGTTGACGCGGATGTCGACGTCGGCGGCCTTGTCGCCGATCACGCGGATCGCGAGGTAGTCGAAGAGTAGGTCGATCGGCATTGCGGCGATCACGTCGGGGACGTCGGCGGTCACCTCACCACGAAATTGGATACCGTCGCGGAGTTCGAGGGCGGCGGTCAGGAAAATCGCCCGGTATTGCGGCACCTCGGCCTGATAACCGAGCTGTTCATAGGCATCGGCTTGCAGTTCGCGCGCCTCGGTGTGATCGGGGTCGGCGAACACCAGATGGTGCAGAACCTGTACCGCCCAACGGTAATCACCGGCGGCGATGGCCTTGCGTCCATCCTCCAGGATCCGGTCCGCGCCGATCAATTCGACATGCCGCCGGGCGTTCTCCTCCGGAACAAGCGGGTAGATAGTGGCCGGGTCGCCATCCCAGAAACCGAGCTCCTTGTGGAACACCGCGCGCACATTGTGGTGCAGACCGCCGTGATAGTAGCGGTTGAACCACTTCTTGCCCAACGCATCCGGCAACTCGACGACCTCGGCGGCCTCCAGCGGCTTGAGTCCTTGATTGGCCAGTCGCAACGCCTGATCATGGATGAACTTGTACATGTCACGCTGACCTTCCAAGAAGGCCACCACGTTCTCGTTACCCCAGACCGGCCACGAGTGCGGGCCGAAATGCACTTCGACCTCATCACCCCAGCGCACCAGAGTCTCGTCGAGGTAGCGGGCGAAATTGCGGGCATCGCGGGTGCGGGCGCCGCGAATGGTCTGGATGTTGTGCATCGAATGGTTGGCGTTCTCCGCACAGGTGAGCGCCTTGATCTCGGGAATCCAGATGTGCATCTCCTCGGGCGCCTCGGTATCGGGTGCATAGAGGAATTCGAAGGTCCACCCGCCGAGCGTGCGCACCTCACCGGTGCGGGTGATCGGGTCGGTCGGCGACAGATAACTCATATCGGTGCCGATTTTCTCGGATCCGGCCGCCAAACCCATCGTGACTCTGCCGCAATCACATTGCGGCAGCAGCCCACCGAAGGTATAGCCCATCCGGCGCAACATGACATTGCCGGCGATGACGTTCTCGCCGAAGGCGTGCCGGTCGAAGGACTCTATGGTGCCGGGCGCGATGATCGGCACCCGCCCCGCCGCCACATCCGCCTCGTCGACGACGCCTTTCACACCGGCGAAGTGGTCGGCATGGGTGTGGGTATAGATCACGGCCACAACAGGTTTGTCGTTGCCCAACTCCGTACGGAACAACTCCAGCGCCGCCCGGGCCAGCCCGACGCCGGTGCTGGTGTCGATGATGACCAGCCCTTCGGGCGCATCGACGATCGTCAGATGCGAACCCAGCCGCACCTGATACAGCCCGTCGACCACCCGGTACAGGCCACTGCGTTTGATGAGCTGCGACTGCCGCCACAGGCTGGGGTGCACGGCCGCCGGGGCCCGGGCGTCATCGGTGATGTAGTCCAGCGGCTGCTGGTCGTAGTGGATTCGGCCGTCCCCGTCACGGAGTAGCCCCTCGTCGAAGCCCGCGAGGAATCCGCGGTCGACATCGTGGAAGTCCGCGCGATCGGACCAGGGGAAGTAATCGGCTGCGGCCTGGTTGGCAGCGGCGGTGATCTCGGTTGCCGGTTTCAAGGGATGCTCCAATCGAACTTTGGCTACATGCGTGTCCAGAATAGAACTATTGGACACGCCTGTGTCCAGATCTATTGCACAAGTCATCACCCGCGTCGGCCTTCGCGGCCGTGCTCAGGCGAATTGCAGCCGTTCAGACCATCGATTCGAACGGTGCCAGCAGCGGCAGCGACAATTCCGTCGCGTACGCGGCCGCCACGTCCAAGTCCTCACCCAGTCGACCCGCGATCCACTCCTGGATCAGTTCGACCACCGCACCGGTGAACATCGCGGCACTGACGCGGGCGCGGCGAGGATCCTCGCCGGGTCGTTCGGCGGCACTACGTTCCAGCACCCCTTCGATCAGCATCCGCTGCCCCGCCTCGCGCCGCGCCACCAGCACCGGGTTCGCCCGCGCCTCGGTGAACAACACACGTCCCCGGCGTGGATCGGCGGAACAGAATTCCAACACCGACCGCACGATCAACCGCCGACGCCGCGCGGGCCCCGGATCCGGCGTGATCGCCGCCCGCACGTGTTCGGTCAGCGCGGCGACCACAGCGTCGTACACCGCCCCGAGCAATTCGTCCGTGTTCGCGAAGTTTTCGTAGAAATAGCGGGTGTGCAGTCGTGCGGCGCGTGACACCGCACGTACCGTGACCGACCCCTCCCCCTCGGTCCCGAACAGCTCGAAACCGGCCTCGATGAGCAGTGCACGGCGCTCGCTGCGCCGCTGGTCCATTCGCACGCCCGCCCACCGCGTCGCCGCAACGGATTCCGAGCCAATCGAGTCGGTCACGGCCTCAACCTAGCTCATTCTGGCAACACCCGTAGCCACCCACGGCCCGATCTCCGCATACGCCGTCCGCCTTCCGCTTCTGCCTCCTTGACGACGGTCTTGACTCGGATGCGTTCCTTCCAACCGCGCGCGACGCCAGGATCCAGGTGCAGGGAGTTCCAGCGTCGTTGCGACCAGATGCCAGATCTGCGCCGCGCCCCGTAGAACGCGCTGTAGGCGGCAGCCAGCAAACTCACTTTCGACCCGAAGTGGTGACAGACGCCGCCGGTTGACACCCTCGCGCCGAGCCACCACGAGGTCAGGTCCACTGTGGCCGGTTCCGCGATCAGTTCCGCGCGCAGGATGTCCAGCAGCACTGTCGGGCGGCAGGAAGCCGAGCCATGCACCGGCGGTTACGTCGGATCAGGCGCGGCCCAGCGCGAGCGCGGGCCAGACAACAGCGCACTGCCGCATCGGTCAGCAACCCGTCAGGAACCAGCTCGGGCGCGTCAAGGAACTGTCAGCATTTCCCATGGTCAAAAGGAAGCGGCGTAGTCCTGAAGTCGGCCCCGCATGGAGAGAAAGCGGGGGCGCACCGAGGAGAGAATCCACGTGACGCTGCTCGAAATCTTCCCGTCGCTACGGTCGGGAATGCCTTCGCGCCTCGACTCCGCGGTCTGGCCGCGGGATACCCACTACGACGGCGACGGCAGAATCACCCTCGGCGGGGTCGCCCTCGCCGACATCGCCGACCAGTACGGCACCGCCACCTACGTACTCGACGAGCAGGAGGTGCGCGCCCGCTGCCGCGCCTACAAGAAGGCCTTCCCGGAGGCCGAGATCATCTATGCGGGCAAGGCGCTGATGATTCGCGCGGTCGCGGAATGGGTTACCCAAGAAGGACTTTCGGTGGATGTATGCTCGTCGGGCGAGCTGGCCATCGCTCTCGCGGCCGGTGTCGATCCGAAGCGGATCGTCCTGCACGGCAATGGAAAATCCTACGATGAGCTGGATGCCGCCGTTCGCAGCGGCGTAGGCCGGATCGTGGTCGACTCGCTGACCGAGATCACCCTGCTCTCCGCGCTGGCCACCCGGCCACAGCAGGTACTGCTCCGACTATCTCCCGGCATCGATGTGCACGGGCATCCGGCGGTGAAAACCGGTGTGCTGGATCAGAAATTCGGCTTCCCGATCGGCAGCGAGATGGCTACCGAAGCGATCGAACGCGTTATGCGCATGCCGAACCTCGAGCTGATCGGCTTCCACTGCCACCTCGGCTCCCAGATCTACGATCCGGACCACTACGGCGAGGCGGTGCGGCGGATGATCGGCGAAATGGCAAGGGTCCGCCAGGATTACGGTCGCATCCTCACCGACCTCGACCTGGGCGGCGGACATGCGGTCGCCTACCGCAGCGGCGACGCCGAGATGAATCTGTCCGAACTCGCCGACATCATCGACGACGCCCTCGACGCGGGCTGCGCGCGACACCACTTCCCGCGCCCGAATATCGCCATGGAACCGGGCCGCGCCATCGTGGCGCGCGCCGGGGTCACGCTGTATCGGGTGCTGTCGGTCAAGCACATCGACGGCGGACGGACCTACGTCACCGTCGACGGCGGCATGGGCGATAACGCCCGCGTGGCGCTCTATGGCGCGAATTACGAAGTGGTCGTTGCCAATCGGCATACCTGCGGTCCACAGATGACCGCGACGGTGGCCGGTCGCTACTGCGAGGCGGGCGATGTGCTGGCCACCGATATCCGTCTGCCCGCCGACCTACGTCCCGGCGAGGTGCTGGCAGTTCCGTGTACCGGCGCATACCACCACAGCCTCGCTTCGTCCTACAACAGCGTCGGTCGTCCACCGATTATCGCGGTGCACAAAGGGCGCGCCCGCCAACTGGTCCGCCGCGAAACCATTGCCGATCTACTCCTCCGCGATATCGGCAACTGACTGCGCCGCCGGTCCAATCAGAAAACGAACCGCGCCAGGCGGGGACGCGGCAGTCAGCGGGACGGCGACGCAATCCGACCTCGCGCACCGCGGCAGCGCGGCCCGGCGATGCGGCGCGCGAGCTGGACCGCGCCACGAGTTCGCGACCCATCTCGATCATCTGGCGCCGCGCCGCGCCTCGGACCGGACTCCGCGCCGAGCGCGCTGAGGCGACTCAGCCTTGTCCAGCGGCGTGCTCGATGAATCGGCCGAGCAGTTCGTGCAACAGTCGCCGTTCGGCATTCGAGAACGGCGCCAGCACGGCACCGGCACTGCGCGACGCCGCACTGCTGTGCCAGCGCATCACCGAGCGGACCGGTGCACTGCGGGACGCGGTCCATGCCTACGAGAGCGAAATGCTCGACTACGGTTTCGACATGGTGGAACGCTCCCTGCGCAGCGTGACCTGACGCTCAGTTCGGCCCACGCAGCTTCTTCGCCGTCTGCACCGCGGTGAGCGCATTGAGACGGCCGAAGCCGTACTTGGCGCTGTGCCCGTCCGCGCCGTACCCGCCGTGCTGCGGATCGATCATGTCGCATGACTGCTTCAACAGGTCCTTGACCTCATGTGACTCGAGATCCGGGTGCACCGACAGCACCAAGGCCACGACACCGGCCGCCCCGGGGCATGCGCTCGACGTACCACCGAAGCTATTGGTGAAGTTTCCGGCGGCATCGCCGTCATCGGGGGTGCCGACGTTGTACCCGGCAGCACCGTGCCGGTCGACGGTCCAGATACCGGGTGTCAAAGCGTCGGGATGATGGAACGGCGGATGCCCGAAGTCGCTGCTCGGGAACGCGCACCAGACCGCCTTGCCGAAATCGCTGTAGACACTGCGTTTTCCGGTGTCGTTGCAGGCCGCGACGGCGATCACCTTCGGGAAACTCGCGTAACCGTCATTGTCGACGGACTCGTTGCCATTGCCCGCGGCGAACAGCACGACGCATCCCTTGCCATTGCGACCATTGGTCACCGCATGCTCGATCGCCAATCGCGTGCTGGCCGGTAGCGGCACCACCTGATTGTGGGCCGGGTCGTTCGGTCGGAACCAGACGCCGTCGGCGGGGCCCCAACTGCACGAGATGACATCGGCGCCGTGGTCGGCCGCCCACACGAAGGCGCGCGCCTCCGCCTGGGATCCGAGTTCGGAGGCGAGCCGAATCGGCATCAGCCGGGCGGCGGGTGCCACGCCGGAGGCACCGATCGTGCCATCGGCGCAGGCGACACCCGCGCAGGCGGTGCCGTGATTATCGCCGTCCCGAGGTCCGGTCCCGTTCGAATCGCGCGGGCGCGGATTGCTGGTCTGCAGGGTCGCGTCGCGCGGTGCGACCACCTTGCCCGCCCCGCCGAATTCCGGGTGGTCGATATCGACACCGTCATCGATCAGCGCGATCGTGACGCCATTGCCGCGCGTAATCGCGTGGGCCGCTTCCACATTCGCGTGCGCGTTCACCGCGACGCCGCCGATGGTGGTCGGCTTCAGATGCCACTGCTGCGGGAAGATCGTCTTGCGGGAGCGACGCCGGATCAGCTCGGGATGGCAGTAGACGACATCGTCACGGCCCAGCAGCCCGTTCGCGATATCGAACACTTGCTGGCCGGTCCCCTCGGCCGCGCTGGTGAAATACGCGTTGGTCGCATAGGTCACCGTTTCCTTGATCCGCAGACCCGCCTCGTCGAGCACCCTGCGACACTGCTCGGGCTTCGCGTCGTCGGTGAACTTCACGAAGATGTTCTCGGTGTAGAGCACCGGCTCCTCGCTCACCGGATCCACGAGCACATGACCGGCGAAACGTACCTCCGGCGCGGCGGCCAGCACCGACTTGCGCGCGGCGACCGACCGCGAATCGGGCGGCACCCGATAGACCTGCACGCCGGCCTCGGGATAGGACACCACCAGTGCCGCGTCATCGAGTTCACCGCTCAGCGGTGTGCGGACCGATCCGATGGAGCGGGGAATCGGACGCTTGTTCTGGGTTCGGACCGCGATCAGGTCCGGACTTTGTTGCAATGGGAAACCGGGATCGTTTTTGGTCCCGAAGTTTACGGTAGGCATGACGACTCCTTAACTGTCTCCGCCCCGAACACCACCGCGAAAATAGCGCTGACCAGCGACGATGTATCGAGTACCGGCTACTCGAAAATGACTGGACCCGCCGACGGCAAACAACGGGTCCGGATTTCCACCCGGGTGGCGCCCCTCAGCGCTTACGGGTGCCGAAAATGCTGCGGCTGATCTCGCGCCCGGCGGCGGTGGCCGCCGAACGCAGGAAGCTCTTCACCGCCGGATTCCGCATGATTCGCTCGGCCGCCGACTCCTCCGCTTCAGTGGCACGGCCGGGTGCCGGAGCTGGCTCCGTTTCCTGTTGCGCCGCAGCGACTTTCGCGGCGAGTATCTCGTAGGCCGACTCTCGATCGATGGTCTGGCCGTACTTGGCGGACAGCGCACTGGACAGCGCTCGCGACTTGATCTGCTCATCGCCGATGGTGTCCATCAGCGAGCGCGGCGGCGCAATCCTGGTCCACGCCACGGGAGTTGGGGCGCCCTGCTCCGAGAGCACCGTCACGATCGCCTCACCGGTGCCCAGCGAGGTGAGCGCCTTCTCCAGGTCGTAGGCCCCGGTCTTCGGATACGTGCGCACCGTCTTGGACAGCGCCTTCTGATCGTCCGGGGTGAAGGCGCGCAGTGCGTGCTGAATGCGCGCGCCCAATTGGGAGAGCACCGGATTCGGGATATCGGTGGGCAGTTGGGTGCAGAAGAAAACGCCCACGCCCTTGGATCGGATCAGTTTGACCGTCTGCTCCACCTGCTCCAGGAATGCCTTCGAGGCACCGGCGAACAACAGGTGTGCCTCATCGAAAATGAAGACCAGCTTGGGCTTTTCGATATCGCCGACCTCCGGCAGGGTCTGGAACAGATCGGCGAGCACCCACATCAGGAAGGTGGAGAACATTACCGGCCGGGCCGCCTGGGCGCCGAGTTCGAAGAGCGTGATCACACCCTGGCCGCCCGCGGTGCGCAGCAGATCCGTCGGATCCAGTTCGGGCTCACCGAAGAATGTATCGCCGCCGTCGGCCTCCAGATTCACCAGCGCACGCAGGATGACACCCGCGGTCGCCGCCGAAACGCCGCCGATGCCCTTGAGATCTTCCTTGCCCTCCGAACTGGTGAGATGGGTGATGACCGCACGCAGATCCTTCAGATCCAGCAGGCCGAGCCCCGCTTTGTCCGCCCAGTGGAAGATCAGCCCGAGCGTGGACTCCTGAGTCTCGTTGAGGCCGAGCACCTTACTGAGCAATACCGGCCCGAATGCGGTGATGGTCGCGCGGATCGGCACCCCGACTCCGCCGGTCCCGAGCGAGACGAATTCGGTCGGAAATGCGGACGGCGCCCAGCCCGCCGCGCCGGTTTCGGTCGCTCTGGCGCTGAGCTTGTCATTCGCCTGACCCGCCTGCGCGAGCCCCGAAAGGTCACCCTTGATATCGGCGAGCACCACGGGCACACCGGCCCGGGAGAGCTGTTCGGCAATGCCCTGCAACGTCTTCGTCTTACCGGTACCCGTCGCACCGGCAACCAGACCGTGTCGGTTCATGGTGCGCATCGGAATCCGTACGCGCGCAGTCGAATCGACGGCGCCGTCGACGACAATGGTGCCCAGCTCCAGCGCGACTCCGTCGAACGCATACCCGGCGGCGATCTGCTGAGCCACGGATTGCTCTGCGGCCCTGGCGGTTTCGTCTGCCGCTGCCTTCGCGGTTTCGGCCGCCGTCTCGGCCGTCGCGGCGGCCCTCGACTGTGCGGCACCGGCCTGCGCCACCGCATGCGCCGCATCCGGATCGGCGGCCGCGGCCGCCGCCTCCTGCGCTGCCAACTCGCGCTCAGCGGCTTCGGCCGCCGCGGCCGCCTCCGCTGCGACGCGCGCCGCCTCCTCGGCTGCCTTCCTGGCCGCGGCCGCCTTCTCCTGAGGGGTCGGCCCACCCGGCTCCCGACCACCCCCGATCGAATCGCTCCGCGATCCTGTATTCATCGCGCGTCCTCCGTCTGGTCTGACTCCGCACTGCTTCCGCAGTGTTAGCTGTCATGCCGAAAACGCCTACGCCGATCTCATACAAACTCTATCGCCGCCCCTGCGGTCGAGCCGGCCCAACCCGCTGGTGACGTGCACTTATTACGCAGAAAGCGCCGGCATAGCCGCCGGTTTCGAGCAATGCGAGAGCGAGCATCCGCCGATGCCGAAGGCATCGCCAATAAACACAGCTAAGGTTGCTCTGGTGTCCGATAAATACGTGGTGTGGATGGATTGCGAGATGACCGGCCTGCGCCTGGATAGCGACAAGCTGATCGAGGTGGCCGCGCTCGTGACCGACAGCGACCTCAATATTCTCGGTGAGGGCGTGGATATCGTCATCCACGCCGATGACGAGGCCCTGGCCGCCATGCCGCAGGTGGTCGCCGATATGCATGCGCGCTCCGGCCTCACCGACGAGGTGCGCCGCTCCACCGTGACCCTCGCCGACGCCGAGAAGCAGGTGCTCGACTACATCCGTGAATACGCCCCGACCGCGGGCACGGTCCCGCTGGCGGGCAATTCGATCGCGACCGACCGTGGCTTCATCGCCCGCGATATGCCCGCGCTCGATTCGCATCTGCACTACCGGATGATCGATGTGAGCTCGATCAAAGAGCTGTGCCGCCGCTGGTACCCGCGCATCTACTTCGGCCAGCCGGAGAAGGGGCTCACCCACCGCGCCCTCACCGATATCAAGGAGTCCATCCGCGAGTTGGAGTACTACCGACGCACCGCCTTCGTCCCCACCCCCGGCCCGTCGACCGCGGAGATCGCCGCCATCGCGAACGAACTGAGCGGAACCGCGAAGAGCGCCGATGCGGCCGGACAAAACGGCACGTCAGAAACCGATTAGGGACTCGAGGGGTTGACACGCTAATATCGACCGCGCTGGTAATTCACCAGCGATGGTGAGTGTAGTTCAGTTGGTAGAGCACCAGGTTGTGATCCTGGCTGTCGCGGGTTCGAGTCCCGTCACTCACCCCGATATGAAGGTGTGAACCGAATCTCGAGGGAGGCGGTTCGCACCTTTTTCATTTCCGCAGGTAGAACGGCAGGACCGCCCGGTTCGCACAGCGAGCGCCCTCGAACGGGGCGTAGGAACCCGTTGGGGACAAACCGGCAGCCTGTTCCCATGTCGTCGGACTCCGCAGCCGACGTAAATTCCACTGGGACACCGCTCGCTGTGACAACAGCGGCTGTAGTGAAGTGAGGGCGCGCCAGGTGACGCAGGTCGTGGGTAGCGAGTAGGGCCGTATCACCCAGTGGCAGAGCGTTGGGTTGGGCCGCGGCTTATGTTGGGTCCACGCGCTCGAGCTTGGTCCAGCCGGTCCAGCCTCGCTTCGTCAGCAGTTCGATCAGCCGACCCGCCTGCGGCGCGATATCGAGCGCCAGTGTGTCCAGCAGCTTGGCGAGCGGTGGGTCGATGCCGCCGCCGACATAGTCTTCGCCCTGCTCGTCGGCCATCTGCGTGATGTAGGCGGCCGTCCTGTCGGCCAGCTCGACCAGCCTCGGGTCGTCGTCGGTCCGGTCGAGAGCCTGGCCCAGGGTGAGATAGAAGTCGATGAACCGCGGGTCGGCGATCTGCTTGCGCTTGCGTGCCATCAGCTCCGGGACTTGTTCGGGTGAGTGTGCGGCCAGCGGGATCCAGCCGTCGCGTTCGACCTGGACGATCCGCTCGTCGACCCCGAGTGCCCGCAGTCGGTCGAGAAACTCGACGACTTCTGGTGGCAGCGCCAGGTTGTCGCCGGCGGCGAGACGGGCGATCCGCTCGCGATGCCGCTGCCGCTCTCGGATCTCCGCCCGTAGCCGGTCGTCGATGTCTGCGACCGCCGCCGCGAACCCCTCCGGGTCAGCCTGCAGCAGCTCCCGCACGCGCGCCAGCGGGACTCCGGCCTGGGCGAGGATCCGAATCTTGATCAATTCGACCACGGCGCCGACGCCGTACCTCCGATAACCGGAGTGGTCCCGCTCCGGCTCCGGCAGCAGCCCCTTGGCGTGATAGTGCCGCACCGCCCGCACCGTCACTCCGGCGTAGGACGCCAGCTCGCCGATCGTCAGCATCGGATCAGTCTCCTGGACCTGAGAGCTGTTTACGAGTCCGCTCGGCCCGCCGGGCCTTGTGTGCTCCGGATGATCTGGGCGATTTCCGGGGCGTGGGTAATGACGAGCCCGTGACCAGCGTCGAGCCAGCAGGTGGCGATATGCGGCCGCTCGCGGACGAGCCGCTCGATGCCGGCGCGCCAGTTCTGGTTGCGCCACGCTGCCCGCCCTTCGCCGCTGTCGCCGGCCATCGAGCTCGACATGATCATGGTGACCGGACAGTCGATCCGCCGGTACCGGTCGAGGATTCCGGATCGAACCACTTCGATCTCGAGATCCAGGTCGAGGAATGCCTGTGCGGTGAGCAACACCTGATGCGCGGTGCCCCGCTCGGCCTCGAGTTGCGCCGCCAGGTTCTCCCGCATTGCGCGGAACTCCGGCAGGTCGGCCTCGGTGATGAAGGGTTCGGGCACCGGGTTCGCCCCGTCGATGAGAACGAGCTCGGCGACGATATCAGGACATTCGGCGGCATAGTGCACGATCAGGTCCGCGCCCAGCGAGTGGCCCACGAGCACGGGCGCCGAGGGTAGGTCGAGGCGTCGAATCTCCGCCATCACAGCGGCGAGATCACCGATGAACGCCTGGAAGGAGTACCGGTCGGCGGCCGAGGAAAGACCATGGCCGCGGAGATCGAAGGTCACCACGTCGTGGTCGTGCCGTAGCAGCTCGATGAGTTCGTGCAGTTCGGCCTGTGTCGAAGTAAGCCCAGGGCACAGGACCAGTGGTCGTCCCTCGCCGCCGCGCGACACCGGGATCGTGACACCGTCGTGGTGAACCGTGAAGTGCCGCATCGCAATGGTTTCCGTAGTCATGCCAACCATGCTGAGCGGTTGCCCCTGCGTCAGGGTCAACCGTCGGTACGACCTGTCCCCTGCACACTCCCGGCAAATCGACGGAACGATGAGCCTGCGTCAGCTCGCTCACTCGGCCCACGAACGCGAACCATTTCTCACGCTTGCGGTTTTGCCAACCGGCCTCTGGCCTGGCTGATGTGGCATCTCGAGCTCGTCGCCCGCCTGGAGATCCGCCTCGCCACGGGGTCGGGGCTGCGGGGTGCGCGGGACCGGGTGGATGCGGGCAGTTGCGGGAGTTGACCTTGCGGCGGCGTGCGGTGGTGGCTGGGTTGGTGGTGCGGGCACGTCAGGCGGGGAAGTCGGTGGCGGGCGCGCTGAGCGCAGTGGCGTCGACGTTCGCCCCAAGAGCCGCGACCTTGGCGGTGGCGTAGGAGTGGGCGTCCGAGCCGAGCAGCCAGCGCAACGGGCCGTCGCCGGCCACGACCTGGCTGATGATCACGTCGGCGCCCTTGACCGGGTCGCCGAGCTGGCTGCCCTGGAGCTCGAGGTGGTTGTCGGTCATCTCACGGATGGCCGGGTAGTGCGCGGTCACCTCGGCAGGCAGGGCGAGCGAGTGCTCGGCGAGGAACTCGGTGCGGAAGTAGCCGGGTTCGACGATGGTGACGTTGACACCGAAGTCCGCCATCTCGGCTGCGAGAGCCTCGCTCAGCCCCTCCAGCGCGAACTTCCCCGCGCCGCGACCCGCACGACCAGCACACGACCGCCCTCGTCGCCGATCTGCGTGAACACAGCCCCGAATTCGACCATTGGTGGGAGCAGCACCGCGTCCACCAGCGCACCCACGGCTCCAAACGCCTGCGCCACCCTCTGGTCGGCGAACTGACCGTCGAATACGAAACCCTCTCCCCACCCGGAGACCCCGACACGACCCTGTTCGCCTACACCGCCGAAGCGGGATCACCGTCGAAACGGGCTCTGGACCTCCTCGCGAGCTGGACCCTCACCGGCTCCAACACTCGCGCAGCATGCGCAGCACAGTGGGGGTGAGGGGCCCTCGTTCCTTTTGGTGCCCTTGACGCTGGCGTTGGCCTGGGTCGACGCCGGCAGGCGCGCCGCGTACGTCACCGATGGCGGCGGCCTGTCCAGGAGCGTGCATTTCGGTGAGGCGCGGCGTCTCCGGCGCCGTTGCATCCGCCCAGTTCGCCGAGCCACCAGCCGCGAATGATCATTTGAGAAGGGGCATCGGCATCCGACGCCCTCTGTGGATCATTCCTTGGACAGCTGCTCGCGCAGCACGGTGCCAAGGGCGATGGGTTCACGGCCGAGCAGAGTGGTGAGTGTCGGGTCGACAGTGGCGAACTCGCGGGCACGGCTGGCGGCGAAGATGCCGAGCAACTGGTCCGCCATGTCGGCGGGGACACCTTGGTCCACCAGTTGCTCCCGGAACTGGCCGTCGGGGACGGTGATCCTCGTCGTGGTGCGGCCCGTGACCTCGGTGGCGATGGCGGCGATGGCATCGAAGGTGAGCGCCTGTCCCCCAGTGAGCGGAGGCGTGGGGCCGTCGAAGCGGCCTTCGTCGGCCAGGATGGCGGCGGTTGCGTCGGCGAGGTCGGCGTGCGCGGTCCAGGCGACCGGCCCGTCCGCGGGGAGCGCGAGCCGGCCGGACTCCACCGCGTTGCCGACGAAGCGCGCCGCGCTGGTGGCGTAGAAGCCGTTGCGCAGCGAGGTGAACGGCACGCCACAGGCGCGCAGTGCCTCCTCCGTAGCGGCATGGTCGCGGCATGCCTGGAAGTGCGACGTTGCACTTGCCCCCATCTGACTGGTGTAGAGGATGCGACGGGCGCCCGCCGCGACGGCCGCATCGATCGCGGTGCGGTGCTGCCTGACGCACTCTTCGCCCATTTTGTCGACGGAAATGATGAGCACCTGCGAGGCGCCCTCGAAGGCGTGGGCGAGGCCGGCGGCGTCGGTGAAGCTGCCCTGTCGTACCCGTACCCCTTGGTCGGCGAACGTCTGCGCCTTCTGCGGGTCGCGGACGCTGACGCCGACTCGGTTTGCCGGCACGCGCGTGAGCAGCCTCTCGACGATCTGAC
Organism: Nocardia sp. NPDC004604; assembly: GCF_040609795.1. Lineage (NCBI taxonomy): Bacteria > Bacillati > Actinomycetota > Actinomycetes > Mycobacteriales > Nocardiaceae > Nocardia > Nocardia sp. NPDC004604. The sequence goes on along the minus strand of NZ_JBEXLC010000132.1, from coordinate 10,443 downwards.
GCCCCAGCTGTCCGGTGGCTCCGGTCACGATGATCATGATGTGCTCCAATGTTGCGCCGACATGGTTCCAACGGAACCACTTATACAATAACATCGATACTAACAATGGAATCGTCGGTGCAGTATCATTGATTCATGCCATCGCGTTCACACGACGGAGACGGCGCCACTGCCGTCGAGTCCGGCACCGCCGCATCCTCGGGCCGGGAGCAGACTCGGCAACGGGTCGTCGAGGCCGCAATCAATCTGCTGATGCGCGGGGGGCGCGACGCGGTCACCACTCGTGCGGTCGCCGATGCGGCGGGCCTGCAGCCGCCGGCCATCTATCGGCTGTTCGGCGACAAGGACGGGCTGCTCGATGCGGTGGCCGCGCACGGTTTCGCCGCATTTCTTGCCACCAAACACGTCGACCCCGAACCGCCGGACCCTATCGAGGACCTGAGAGCCGGCTGGGATGTCGCGGTCGAGTTCGGTCTGGCCAATCCCGCACTGTTCACGCTGATGTACACCGAACCCGCCAGGACCACCTCGGCCGCCTTCAAGGCTGGCATGGAGATCCTGATGGGCCGGATCCGCCGCCTCGCGGCCGGCGGCTGGCTGCGCGTCGATGAGGAACTCGCGGCCCAGATCATCCACGCCACGGCCCGCGGCGCGGTGCTCACCTGGCTGTCCCTGCCCCAGAACCAGCGCAACCCTGCCCTGCTGACCACTCTGCGGGAGTCCATGGTCGCCGCGGTCACCAACCAGCAGCCAGCCGTGCAGGATTCGGGCCCAGCCGGCGCCGCCCGCGCCCTACGCGCCGCACTGCCCGAACAGACGAACTTGACCAGCGCCGAGCAACGTCTGCTGAGAGAGTGGCTGAACCGCCTTGCCGCCGACGGTTGATGCTGACGGCTCATGCGTTCTCGCCTGGGTCAGGCCGACCGCGGAGACTCGGCGTCAACGTCCTGAGAATGTATGGAGCGACGTGGCCGCGTCGGACAGATCACGAGCGCGGCCCAACTTCGCCCGTCCGAGCGGGGTTGTGCGGTGAAGGATGTGGGCGTGGAGTTGGAGCCTTACCGGGGTGAGCTGGTGGCGTATTGCTATCGGATGTTGGGTTCGGTTCATGAGGCCGAAGACCTGGTGCAGGAGACGATGCTGCGCGCGTGGCGGGCCCATGACCGGTACGACAGTTCGCGGGCGTCGGTGCGGACCTGGCTGTACCGGATCGCGACGAATGCATGCTTGAACGCGCTCGAGGGTCGGGCCCGCCGTCCGTTGCCTTCCGGGTTGCATGCGCCATCCGGCGACCCCGACGCGCCGCTCCTACCGTCAGCGGAAATCCCCTGGTTACAGCCGTTTCCCGATGCACGGTTCGATGTGGGGTCGCGGTCGGATCTGCGGCTGGCGCTGGTGGCGGCGATGCAGTTGCTGCCGCCGCGGCAACGAGCCGTGCTGCTGCTGCGCGAGGTGCTGGAATTCACCGCCGCCGAGGTCGCCCAACAACTGGACACGACCGTCGCCGCGGTCAACAGCGCCCTACAGCGTGCCCGCGCGGCAGTGGCGGACGTGGCCGATATCGACGAGATCACCGAACCGGACGACCCCGAGGTGCAGGCGGCGATTCACCGGTACATGCGCGCCTTCGAGGCGGCCGACGTCACGGCATTGGTTGGGCTCTTGACCCGCGACGCAATCCTGGAGATACCCCCGGTGTCGTTGTGGTACCGGGGCAGCGAGGATTACGGGCGGTTCATGCGCCGCGTCTTCGATATGCGCGGCACCGACTGGCGCATGCGGCAGTTGTCGGCCAACGGGCAACCTGCGCTCGCCGCCTACGCACCCGGACCGGGCGGCGGCCATGTCCTGCACACGCTGCAGGTCTTCACGGTCACCGGCGGCCGAATAGCACGCAACGTCGTATTCGCCGATCGAGAAGTGTTCCCGCTGTTCAGGTTGCCGGAGATGATTTCCGCGAGCGATCTGCGCCAGCCGCGATGAGTTGGCCCGGTGTCGCCGGTACATACCGGTGAGACATCGATCGCTTCGAAAGGAACAGTCACCATGAGCGTGATCGTCATCGAATTCATGACACTCGACGGGAGGGTCGCCGACCCGGACGGACGCGGGGGAACACCCACCGGTGGTTGGGCATTCCGGCACGGCCCGCAGACCGCCGCGGGCGACAAGTTTCAGCTCGGGCAGATCATGGACGACGGCGTGATGCTGCTGGGCCGCCGGACATGGGAGTTGTTTTCTCACATCTGGCCCGAACGCGACGACCCGTTTTCGGCTCGAATGAACGCCATTCCGAAGCTGGTCGCCTCACGCACCCTTACCGATGTCTCGGCGTGGTCGAATTCGCAGATCATCGACGGCGACCCGATCGCGGCTATCAAGAGCCAGCAGCGCGACGTGATCATCACCGGCAGCCTCAGCATCGTCGGGTCGCTGATGGCCCACGATCTCATCGACGAGTACCGGCTGTTGATCTTCCCGACGGTGCTCGGCGCAGGCGATCAACTCTTCCCCGCCAACCGGCCGCCGCTGTATCTCGAGTGCCGGTCGGCCGAACTGATCGGCGCCGCAATCCTCACGCGGTACGAAAGGTCGGCTCAGTGACCGCCGAACATTCACGCCGCAGTCATCGGATTCGTCGAGGGCGTACTTGCATGCCATAGCTGTCGTCCTTTTCGGCGGACTCAAACCGCGATGGTGTCGGCGGGGTCGAGTTCGGTGGCGATGAACCGGGCGGCGGCGCGGTATGCCGAGCGCGACTCGGGAACCGGGGTCGCCAGGGCATGGAATACGTGCATCCGATCCGGCCACACCTGCGACTCGCAGTGGGCACCCGCACTGTCGAGCCGGTCGGTGAGTTCGATCGAATCAACGGTCAGGAACTCGGCGGCACCGGGACGAACCGTCATACCCGCCAGCTGACGAGATATCCGGGAGCGAACCGATCCGCGAGCGGCGGTCATGCAGCTCGACCGTTGCGCGCTTCGACCGCCCGGACCAGCGCCTGCACCCCGGCATCGCGGGCAAGTCGGTTGTCCAGCACCACATTCACCGCGCCGCGCAGCAGGGCGTACGGCTCCCAGCCGGTGGGGGCGATGGTCCGCGCGGCCCGCCGACCGATGCCGTCGGCAATGGTCTCGGCGGCCTCGGCAGCGGTGATCCGCACATTGAGCGGCCACGGCAGCAGGTCCCCGAGTGCGCGCCCCAACTCGTCTTCGTCGAGGGTGTCATGCGTCATGGCCGTCTGCACAACGCCGAAGTAGGCCACACCCGCCGTGGCACCGACCGCGGCCAGTTCGACCCGCAGTGCACGCCCGAGTTGCTCGACGCCCGCCTTGCTGATCATGTACGGCGCACCGCCCATACCGGGCGCGAAGGCGGCCGCCGACGAAACCACCACCACATGACCTTTCGCGGCGATGACATGGTCGAGAGCCGGATGCACCGTATTGAACACACCGGTGAGATTGATGCCGATGACACGGTCGAAATCGCCGCCGTCGATGGTCCGCAATGTCGCCGGACGCGGGACCACACCCGCATTCGCGACCACCACGTCGAGGCGGCCGAAACTGGCCACCGCCGCCGCGATGGCCTCCTCCATCGACTCGCGATCCGCGACATCGGCGGCGATCGCATACGCCCGAGCACCGAGTGCTTGCGCCGCGGCGCGGGCGGCCCCCGCATCGATATCCACCAACGCGACCGAGGCCCCGCGGGCGTACAGGATCTTCGCCAGTTCCAGGCCGATGCCCTGTCCGGCACCCGTGATCAGCACCGCCTTGCCGCGCACGTCATATGCCGGGCCGCCGATCCAGCGCAGCGGGTTGAGCTGTCCGATATCCATCAGGCACTCACCTCATAGGCATCAGCGTCGAATCGGCTTGTGCGGCTGCGGTATTCGAAACTCCAGTTCGGGTAGAGGCCCGCATTGCGGCCGTCCGGTGTCTGGTAGTAGCTGTGACATCCGCCGGTGAGCCACACCGTCGAGCGGCTTCGTTCCGCCATCTCGTCGAGGAACGCCTCCTGCGCCTGCGGCCGCACCTCGACGCGGCGAGCACCTGCGGCCCGCATTGTCTGCAAAGCGTCCACGATGTAGGCGATCTGCGACTCGATCATGTAGATCGCCGATTGGTTCCCGGCCGCTCCGAAGGGCCCGAGCGTGAAGAAGAAGTTCGGGAAGCCCGACAGGGCACTGCCGAGATAGCTTTGCGGGCGCTTCTCGTACAGTTCGGCGATGGTAAGGCCGTCGCGTCCGGTGAATCGTCCGAAAGCCGCGGAGACAGGCTCGAATCCGGTGCCATAGATGATGGTGTCGACCGGAATCTCGACACCGCCCCGCGTCACGATCGAGTGCGCGCGCACTTCGGCAATGCCGTCGGTGACGACCTCGACATTGTCGCGATCGAGTGCGGGCAGGTACGCGTCGGAGAAGATCGCCCGCTTACAGCCGATCATGTAGTCCGGGGTCAGCACCTTGCGCAGCCGCGGGTCGCGGACCTGACGGCGCAGCTGCCACTTGCCGAGTAGTTCGTACGGGTGCCGGAATCGATTGTCCACGAACCCGATCAGCCCGAAGCCCTCGATCAACGTATAAAAACCGCCTCTAATCGCCTTGCCCGCCAAGGGCAGTCGGCGCAGCAGCTGCCGTTCCAAGCCGAGCGTCCTGCGGTCCATGCGCGGCACGATCCACGGCGCCGAGCGCTGGAACAGGGTGAGCGCACCGACCTTGGGCTGGATCTCCGGCACGAACTGCACGGCCGAGGCACCCGTGCCGATCACCGCGACCCGCTCCCCCGTCAGATCGTGCACATGATCCCAGTGCAATGAATGAAATGCCTTGCCCTGGAACGTCTCCAACCCCGGCAGCGATGGGTATTTCGCCTCACTGAAAACCCCGGTCGCGGAGATCACGAAGTCCGCGGTGAAGTCTCCGCTGACGGTGCTGACGCGCCACAGCGATTCGGCATCGTCCCACCGGGCATCGAGCATCTCCGCGTTGTAGCGGATGTGGCGCACCACGTCGTGTCGTTGCGCCACCGAACGGAGGTACGCCAGGATCTCTTCCTGTCGACCATAGGTGCGCGACCAGTTCGGATTCGGGGCGAAGGAGTAGCTGTACAAGTGCGATGGCACGTCGCACGCACAGCCCGGATAGGTGTTCGCGCGCCAGGTGCCGCCGAGGTCATCGGCACGTTCCAGAATTGTGAAATCGTCGAATCCGGCTTCGCGCAGCTTTATCGCCAGACCGATTCCGGCGAAACCGGCCCCGACGATCACGATGTGCCGGTGTTCAGTATCGGTGGCCATGCTCAGCGGGTCTCCTTTTCGCGCCACGATCAGAGGTCGAGGACGAGTCGATCGCCCGCGGCGCGTGATACGCAGCTGAGCATGTGGTTGTCGCGCTCACCCTCGGTCAGCGTTCGGTCGCGGTGGTCCACGTCGCCCGCGAGCACCGCGACCTTGCAGGTGCCGCAGAAACCTTGCTGGCAGGAGTAGACGGCGCCGGGAAGCTCGCGCCGGATCGCGGCGAGTGCGGTCTCCTCGGCTCCCACCCGAATGGTTGTGCCGGTGCGTGCCAACTCGATATCGAATTCCCTGCCGTCCATGACCGGGACCGCCGAGAAACGTTCCGTGTGCAGCGAACCCGTCGGATTGACGGTGAACAACGTCTGCTGCGCGGCGGCCAGCACCGGCGGCGGACCGCACACGTACACCGCCGCACCGGCCTGCGCCCGAGTGATCAGTTCGGCGACATCGGGGATGCCGAATTCGCTGTCGGGCCTGATGTCGAGCTCGCCGCCCCGCAGCCGCGCCAACTCGCCGAGGAATGGCATCGTCGCCCGCGATCGACCGAGGTACACCATCTTCCAGTGGGCTCCGGCGGCATCGGCCGCCTTGACCATCGGCAGGATCGGCGTGATCCCGATACCGCCCGCCACAAAGAAATAGGACGGCGCGTCGATGAACGTGAATGCATTTCGCGGTCCGCGCACCCGCACCGCGTCGCCAGGACGCAACACATCATGCACCTCGCGGGATCCGCCGCCACCGTCGGCAATGCGCCGGACGGCAATCCGATAGCGGAAGCGATCGCTCGGATTGCCGCAGAGCGAGTACTGCCGCTGACGGCCCGAGGGCAGGAACACATCGAGGTGCGATCCCGGCTTCCAAGCAGGCAGCGGCCCGCCATCCGCTGCCTCGAACGTCAGACTCACGACATCCTCGGCCTCGATATGCACCCGTTCGACGACGAGATCCAGTTCGAATCCGCTGCGGCGCACGGGATTCGGACGCGACAACACGGATGCGGCGGAACCGGCGACGAAGACCCGCAGATAGGCATCCATCATTGCGCCGAGGACACGCAGGCTCGCGGACGGCGTGAATTCCGTTGCCACCGTATCGGTTCCCATCAGTGGCCCGCGGCGCGCGCCGCGGGAGATTGTGCGAGGTAGCGCAGCGCGGTGTCCATCGGGCCGAGCTGCGACGGATGGAAACCCGGGCGCAGATAGCGCGGCAGTTCGGTGAAGAACACCGTGAAGCTCGGGATGACACCGCGGACCGTGGCATTCACGAACTGCAGCGGCCACAGCCGCCCCTTGTTCGGCTCGGGGTCCTTCCGGTACAGATACGCCGTCGAAATGATGAACAGCGGCAACAGCGTCGCACTGGCGAGGACTGCGGTGCGCGCCTTCCGGGCGTAGCCACCGTCCACATACATGTAGGCGTCATAGACGACGCTGCGGTGCTCGACCTCTTCGGCGCCATGCCAGCGGACCAGATCCAACATCGTCGGATGCATGCCCTTCCGCTCGAGAACCTCGGCCTCGAGCAGCCATTCACCGAGGACGGCGGTGTAGTGCTCCATACCGGCGAACAGGCCGAGACGCTCCTCGAGCCACTCCCGCTTGGCGCGTCCGGTCAAACCGTGATCGCCGAGGATCCGGTCGACCAGCCACGCGATCTTTCGCACATACGACTCGACGTCGAGTCCGATCGATTGCAGATGGCGGCGGGCACCTTCATGACTGTTGGCGTGCATCGACTCCTGGCCGATGAACCCGGCAACCTCTTCCCGCAGCCGCTCGTCCTGGATCAGCGGCAATGCCTCGGCCAGACAGTTGGCCATCGCACGCTCACCCTCGGGCAGCACAAGGTGCATGACATTGACGATGTGCGTGGCCAGCACCTCGCCCGGGATGTAGTGCATCGGAACGGATTCGAAGTCGAAGTGGACGTCCCGAGCATTGATCGCGTGCGCTTCATCGCGGTAGTGGTGCTTCGCTACACCGGCGGTCTCGGCCATGCATCGACAGTACATTGCAACATTTTCTATGGCAATGTAGCAGCAACAAATAGTTTGAGAATGTTGCACAACGCCTATTTGTTGCTACCCTCATTGACGTGAGCCCCCCGACTGCGACCTCGATGAACAAGCCCGAGATCGACGATTCGGTGGCGGCTCGCATCTTGGATGCCGCCCTCATCCAGTTCGAAAAGGTGGGCGTCAAGAAGACGACGATCGAGGACATCGCACGACAGGCCGACGTCGATCGGGTCACCGTCTATCGGCGGATCGGCTCCCGCGACGATGTGGTGCGGGCGGTGATGACCCGCGAAGTGGAGTCGTTGCTCGCCGAACTCGACGCGATATCCGCGCGTAACGACAATGTCGATACCCTCGTCGCCGACATCTTCGTCACGGTGATCACCCGGTGGCGCACGCATCCGCTCGTCAACCGGATGCTGGCACTGGAACCGGAACGCGTCCTACCCCAACTCACCACCGATGGCGGACCCATCTTCACGATGTCGGTGGCGGCGACGGCCACCACACTTCGCAGCGCTGTCGAAAACGGGCTCCTACCTGATGCCGCCGACCTGGATACCCGCGCCGAAATCGTCTGCCGCATCGTGCACTCGTTCATCCTGCAGCCACACGGAACGATCACACTCGAATCCGAGGCGGACCTCGAGACCTTCGCGCGAAGATATCTGGTGCCGATCATCACCGGATAACGGGGGCGCACGCCCTGTGCTACTCCATATTGGGCATCGCCGACCTATCATGGCGTGTCCGTCTGTGACGCAACCGAATTGGCGGTGAGGCTACGATCGTCGGCGTGACTGCACCGAAACTTCGAGCAATGGATGCGAGCGGACGCACGCTGGACGATCCAACCGACACCGAGGTGCACGATCTATTCGCGAGTCTCAACGCACGCTGGATGTTCGCGATCGTCGAAAGGCTCGATCGCGATCCGACGAACCAGTTCTACTTCCAGATCCACCTCGACTACGTCGGTGACCAGGATCCCGACGCCGACGCGGAAGTCGACGTCGATTACGACGTCGAGTTCCGCGACGGTGGTCCGGACCAGCACTACCGCGCCAGGATCACCGGAATGTACGGCTTCACCGGAATGGATCTCGTACACAAGGTATTTCGCGCCTGGCGAGCCGAAGACCCCGCGCTGAGAGACCTGCTGCAGTGGGAACTGCTGGAACTCGACAGCTGAGCTGAGCCCCCGACCGAACGAAGCGCCGGGATACCTTCCGGCTGAGCTTCAGGCGTTGGGGGTGCCCAGAGCTTCGGCGCGTTGGGTGCGCCGTTTGATGAATTGCATTCACGCTGATTTCCATATCGTGAAATCCGTATTGCGCCAAGCGATTCCGCCGCCACATTATTGACACACCATCGGGACGACGCCTCTGCGCACGGCAAAGGCATACGGAGATGTCAACCATGAAGCTCTTCACTCGGCGGCGCACGGTCGACCTGATGCGCTTGCCGCACGGAATCTGTCACCGCTGACCCGGCTCCAGCGCAGTTCGAAGCGCCATCGGGCCCGCCAACTGCCTATTTGCGGGCGGCATCGCACGCACCCACCGCACTGCCCAGAACCTGAAATCCGTTCCGGTTCGAACATCTTCATTCGCCGTGCCCGAAATATGTCGGCGAATCATCATAAAGAAAGGTCGGATCATGACCAACGTCATCAGCAATTCCGTTCAGGAGAATGCGGCCGACGCGGAGTCGAGCACGCCGGAAATCTCCGTACGCCCCCTCGCCGGGCATATCGGCGCGGAAATCCGCGATGTCGACCTGTCTCGACCACTCGATGACGCCGTCGTCGCCAAGATCCGCCGAAAGCTGCTGAAGCACAAGGTCGTGTTCTTCCGCGACCAACAGATCGGCCACGCCGAGCAGATCGCCTTCGCGCGGCGGTTCGGCGAGCTGACCCACGCGCACCCGCACGAGGACGCGCCGCCAGCGGAATTTCCGGAGATCCTGACGATCGATCCGAAACGCTACGAGCAGAAGTACGGCAAGAAGTTCCGCGACGAGTACGCGAAGCGTCAGTACACCTACTACGCGGGCTGGCACACCGATGTCACCGCCGCGGTGAACCCGCCCGCCGCCTCGCTGCTGCGCGCGGAGACGGTGCCGGACTTCGGGGGCGACACGACCTGGACCAACCAGGTCGCCGCCTATGCGGGACTTTCCGAACCGCTGCGAAACCTGGTCGACGGGCTGCGCGCCGAGCACCGGTTCCTGGCCGGTCAGGAGCGCGGCGACGAGAACGATGAACTGTCGCGCCGGATCAAGGCGAACCTGCTCGTCTCCCACCACCCGGTCGTGCGGGTGCATCCCGAAACGGGCGAGAGGGCGCTGTTCGTCAATCCCGGTTTCACAACCCGGATCCTCGATCTGTCCGCGGTCGAGAGCCGCAAACTGCTGGAACTGCTGTACGAGCACCTCACCCGTCCGGAATACACCGTCCGATTCAAGTGGGAGCCGGGCAGTGTGGCGTTCTGGGACAACCGTGCCACCGCCCACCTGGGTCCGCAGGACCTCGGCCACCTCGATGTCGAGCGAGTGCTGCACCGGGTGACCCTGATCGGTGACCGGCCGGTCGGCCCCACCGGATACACCTCGGAGATCGTCGAAGGCGAAGAATTCCGCGCAACCGCCAACGTCAAGGTTGCCTGACCGGAAACGAGTGCCGCGCAGCCGATTTCGCGGGTGTCAAGCCCCTGCATCCCAGGCTCCGACCAACTCGGCGGATTATGTGACAGATCTCCTTTTCACTCCGTAGACTGCGGGCACGAGGGAGGTGTCGCAAGGACGCCACTCCGGTTGATCAGAAAGACACCAAGTTCGTGATGCGTTCCGCGGTAATCGCAGCTTTCGTCGGCGCAACCCTGCTCGCAGGCGCCACCGGTACCGCAACCGCGGATATCGCGGTCGAGCCGGGCACCGGATCCAGTTCCGGCTCGGGCACACTCACCACCGGATCGGCGGGCGGAGCCACCACCACCGGCTCCTCGGGGACCGGATCGGCATGCCCGGGAAGCCATCGGTGAATTCCTCGATGGTCGCCATACCGACCGAGGTCGCATTCCGACCGGTCAGCAGGGAGGCACGACTCGGTGAAC
>NZ_JBEXLC010000131.1:0-24745 GCF_040609795.1 Nocardia sp. NPDC004604 | reverse complement strand
TCGCGCCTTCGGCGCATGCGCTTCGACGACTCGGACGCGAGACGGGCCGCGAACGGTCGCTCGTAAGACTCGCTCCGTGGTGGTCAACTAGGCCGGCACGGGACTCACGTCGATCGCCTCGTTGTCCATCGAATTCATGGTTGTCGGGTAACTCGGCGGTGGCGATCCCAATTACCAGCTCGTTGCACCGCCGGGCGGATGCCACCGATATTCGACGCAACACGCATTGACATGCACCGTCCGGTCGAATCGAATCGCCGCCCAGTCTCGGGGCGGCGATTCGGCTTACGCTTCGTCGAGCAGTTCGGCGGTGACGGCCGATTCGGTATCGGGTACCCCCAACTCCTTGGCCCGGCGGTCCGCCATCGACAGCAACCGTCGAATCCGGCCCGCCACAGCGTCTTTCGTCATCGGCGGATCGGCGAGCTGGCCCAGTTCCTCCAGCGACGCCTGGCGGTGCTGCACCCGCAGCTTGCCCGCCGCGGCCAAATGGTCGGGCACCTCATCGCCCAGGATCTCCAGTGCGCGTTCGACTCTCGCCGCCGCGGCGACCGCCGCGCGGGCCGAACGGCGCAGATTCGCATCGTCGAAATTGGCGAGGCGATTCGCCGTGGCCCGCACCTCGCGGCGCAGCCTGCGCTCCTCCCAGACGATCCGGGTATCCTGCGCACCCATGCGGGTCAGCAGTGCGCCGATCGCCTCGCCATCGCGCACCACGACCCGATCGGTGCCGCGCACCTCACGCGCCTTGGCCGTAATGCCGAGCCGCCGAGCCGCACCGACGAGCGCGAGCGCCGCCTCCGGACCGGGGCAGCTGACCTCGAGTGCCGATGAGCGCCCCGGTTCGGTGAGTGAGCCGTGCGCGAGAAACGCTCCGCGCCAAGCCGCTTCGGCATCGCCGATGCTGCCGCCGACCACCTGCGCCGGCAGGCCGCGCACCGGACGGCCGCGCACATCGAGCAGCCCGGTCTGTCTGGCCAGCGCCTCACCCTCCTTGGACACCCGCACCACATAGCGCGAGGTCTTGCGCAGGCCGCCCGCGCCGAGCACGTGCACATCGGAACCGTAGCCGTATAACTCGAAGATCTCCCGGCGCAGTCTGCGCGCGATGGAGCCCATATCCACCTCGGCCTCGACGATCACCCGCCCGCCGACGATGTGCAGGCCGCCCGCAAACCGCAGCAGCGCAGACAGTTCCGCCTTGCGAGAACTCACCTGCGAGACCGTGAGCCTGCTCAGCTCGTCCTTCACTTCGGCTGTCATCGCCACGAGACGCGCTCCTTTCCACCCAACCCGGAACGCACATCCTGACCCATGTGCCGTCCCTCGACTCGAAGCCCTGCCATATGTGGCCGAGGTTGCCGGATCAGCTGATCCAGTGCGGCGGCAAGCTTTCCGGGGTGATGCCGGTCGGTGCCCGCTTCGGCGACATCGGAAAAGGTTACTCGTGCCCGCAATTGTTCGGCAGCCCTGGCCACATGTTCTCTTTCGCGACCCTCCGGCACGGACCCGGAATCGACCAGTACCTCGTCGACCACGAATTCCGGTGCGTGCTGGGACAATACATGTAGATGGCGCTCTGCGGAGAAACCCGCTGTTTCTCCGGGCTCAGCGGCGAGATTCAGCACCAGCACCTTGCGCGCCCTGGTATAGACCAGCGCGTCACGCAATTCGGGCACGAGCACATGCGGAATCACGCTGGTGAACCAGGAACCCGGGCCGAGCACAACGACATCGGCGTGTTCGATGGCCGAGGTTGCCTCCGGACTGGCGGGCGGATCGGACGGAATCAGCCGCACGCGCCGCACCTTACCCGGCGTAGTCGCGATGGCAACCTGGCCGCGAATGCAGCGGCTCACCCGCGGATCCGCTTCCAGCCCAGAGACATCCGCCTCGATATCCAGCGCGATGGGCGACATGGGCAGCACGCGACCGGTGATTCGCAACAGCTTGGCGACCTCGTCGAGCGCGGCGACCGGATCGCCGAGCACCTCGGTCAGACCCGCGAGGATCAGATTGCCGACCGAATGTCCGGCCAGCGCACCGGTGCCGCCGAATCGATGCTGCACAGTGCGCGTCCAGACATCGTCGCCGTCCGCAGCCAGCGCCGCCAAGGCCATGCGTAGATCACCGGGCGGCGGCACACCCAGTTCGGAGCGTAGCCTGCCCGACGAACCGCCGTCGTCGGCGACGGTGACCACGGCGCAGATCTTCCTGGTGAGCCGGCGCACCGCGGTGAGCGTCGCATACAGGCCATGCCCGCCACCGAGCGCAACAATGGCGGGATCCGATTCCCACCCCGTCATTCGCGCCCCAGATCCCGATGCACGACCCGCACGACATCGGCGGGTCCGGATTCGGCGGTCTGTGATCCGATGAGTTCGCCGAGCGCTTCGGCTATCGCCACGCTGCGGTGTTTGCCTCCGGTGCAGCCCACTGCCACCGTCATGTATCGCTTCCCCTCTTGGCGGTAACCATTCGTCGTCAGGTCGACCAGGTGGTGGCAAGTGCTCAGATAATCGGCCGCGCCGGGACGCGACAATACATACTCGCTGACCACGGTCTCCTGTCCCGAATGCTCACGGAGTTCCGGTATCCAATGCGGATTGGGTAGAAAACGCACATCCAACACCATGTCCGCATCGAGCGGAACCCCGTACTTGAATCCGAACGACTGCACCGTCAGCTGCAGCGCAGTCGGCGCCCCGCCGCCATAGGCCTCCTCCAACTTGCGGTGCAGCTGGTGGATCGACAGCTCGGTGGTGTCGATGACCAGGTCGGCCGCCGTTTTCACGGCGGAAAGGCGAATCCGTTCGGCGGCGATGCCCGCCGAGAGCGTACCGTCGGCGCTCTCGCTCTGCAGCGGATGACGGCGGCGGGCGAAGCCGAAACGCCGGATCAGCACGTCATCGGAGGCTTCCAGGAACAGGATCCTGGTCGGCACCCCCGAGGATCGCAGCTGCTCGGTGACGGCCGAGAGGTCGCCGGTGAAGAAGCGACTTCGCACATCCATGACCAGGGCGAGCCTGCGGATCGGCGGATCGGCGGAGGCGCCCAGCTCGACCATCCGCCCGATCAGCTCCGGCGGCAGGTTATCGGTGACATACCAGCCGAGATCCTCGAGTACGCGGGCCGCGGTACCGCGGCCCGCGCCGGATAGGCCGGTCACGATCACCACTTCGACCTGCGGCTGGGGTGGATTGCCGTCGCCACGTTCGACAGGTGCGCCGAGGGAGCCCGCGGGGCCGGTCCGCCCAGCGGTCGACCGCGGGCTGCCCGCACTGTTGTTCGATTCGACGCGTGTCATGTCCTACCGGATCTTTGTCAGGGTGCCTGTCGATCATCCCGCACCGGTTCCGGTATCGGGCGCAGACACACAACGTAGGTGTCTTATTCCTCCCGCAACGCGGACAAAACGGCCTTCGCGGTGGCCACACCGATGCCGGGCACCTCGGTGATCTGCTCGACCGTGGCCTCCTTCAGTTTGGCCACCGACCCGAAGTGGGTGACCAGCGCGGTCCGGCGGGACTCGCCGAGACCGCGCACCGAGTCCAGTGCGGACGCGGTCATCCTTCGGGAGCGTTTGCTGCGGTGGAAGGTGATGGCGAAGCGATGCGCCTCGTCGCGCACCCGTTGCAATAGATATAGCGCCTCGCTATTGCGCGGCATGATCACCGGATCGCTCTCCCCCGGCACCCACACCTCCTCGAGTCGTTTGGCCAGGCCGATCACCGCGACATCGGTGATGCCGAGTTCGTCTAGGACCTCCGCGGCGGCCGCGACCTGGGGTGCACCGCCGTCGACCACATAGAGATTGGGCGGGTAGGCGAATTTCCGCGGCCGGCCGGTGCGTGGGTCGATACCGGGCCGCGAGGTGAGTTCGAGGTCGTCGCCGGATTGATCGGCGGGTCCGTTCTCCACACCGGATATCGGCTCCTCGGCCGCCAGCTCGTCCCGTTCGCGACGTAGCCGATAGAACCGTCGCCTGGTCACCTCCGCGATGCTGCCGACATCGTCGGAGCGGCCCTCGCCCGCGGCCTCCTTGATGGTGTAGTGGCGATACTCGGACTTGCGCGGCAGGCCGTCCTCGAACACCACCAGCGAGGCCACTACATCGGTGCCCTGCACGTGGCTGATATCCACACATTCGATTCGTAGCGGTGCACTGTCCAGATCGAGGGCATCTTGAATGTCTTGCAGCGCAGCTGATCTCGATGTCAGATCGCCAGCCCGCTTGAGCTTGTGCTGGGCCAGCGCCTCCATCGCGTTGCGCTGCACGGTTTCGGCGAGTGCCTTCTTGTCACCGCGCTGCGGTACCCGCAGCCGCACTGCCGACCCGCGTAGTTTGCTCAGCCACTCCTGAACCTGTTCGGCGTCGGCAGGCAGTTCCGGTACCAGCACCTCGCGCGGCACCACCGTGGCCGGTTGCTCGTCCCCGCCCTGTTCGGCCTGTGCCACCTGCTCGCCGTAGAACTGGGTGAGGAACTGCTCGACCAGCGCGGCGACCTCGCCACCGGCCGCATGGCCGTCGATGGCATCGCCGGATTTGTCGACCACCCAGCCGCGCTGGCCGCGTACCCGGCCGTCGCGGACATGGAAGACCTGCACCGCGACCTCCAACTCGTCGATGGCGAAGGCGATCACATCGGCGTCGGTGCCGGTCCCGAGCACCACAGCCTGCTTCTCCAGTGCCCGCCGCAGCGCCTGGACATCGTCACGCAGGCGGGCGGCGGTCTCGAAATCCAACTCCTCGGCGGCATCGTGCATCCGCCGCTCCAGGTCGCGCACCATGCGATCGGTACGCCCGGCCAGGAAGTCGCAGAAGTCCTCGACGATCCGCCGATGCTCATCGGCGTCGACCCGCCCGATGCACGGGGCCGAGCATTTGTCGATATAGCCGAGCAGGCACGGACGGCCGATCTGGTTGTGCCGCTTGAAGACTCCATTGGAACAGGTGCGCGCGGGGAATACCCGCAACAGCAGGTCAAGGGTCTCCCGAATGGCCCAGGCGTGCGCGTAGGGCCCGAAGTAGCGCACCCCCTTCTTGCGCGCGCCGCGATAGACGAACAGGCGCGGGTACTCCTCGTTCAAGGTGACCGCGAGCACCGGATACGACTTGTCGTCGCGATAGCGCACATTGAATCGCGGATCGAACTCCTTGATCCAGTTGTATTCCAGCTGAAGGGCTTCCACCTCGGTGGAGACCACGGTCCACTCGACACTCGCCGCCGTCGTGACCATCTGCCTGGTCCGCGGATGCAGCGAAGCCACATCGGCGAAGTACGAATTCAGCCTGCTCCGCAGGCTCTTCGCCTTGCCGACATAGATCACACGCCCGTGTGCGTCCCGGAATTTGTAGACACCGGGTTCAACGGGGATCGTGCCCGGCTTCGGCCGGTAGGTCGCGGGATCTGCCACGAATCCAAGCCTATCGACCGCCCCCGACACATACGCACGGGTGCGCCGGTCGCGGTGGCTCGGCTCAGGAGAAGCGGCGCGCACTGGCGATGATGGCGTCGCACAGCGCCCGCTGCGGTGGTGACGGGCGGGTGTGACGGCGCATCAGCACGAATTCGAGTTCGCCGAGCTCCGGCAGACGGTGCGCGGGCAGGACGACGAGGCCGTCCGGGAGCAGCGTTTCGGCGTGCACGATGACGCCGAGACCGGCCAGGACGGCGGCGCGCAGACCGAGTTGGCTATCGCTGGTGCAGGTCACCCGCCAGGTGCGGGCGTCGCGTTCGAGGGCCTGCAGCGCGACGCGGCGGGTGAGGCTGGGCGGCGGATAGGTGACCAGCGGTACCGGATCGTCGAATTCGATTGCGGCCGAACGGCCCGCCCACACCAGGCGGTCGCGCCAGAGCAGTTCGCCGTGGCGTTCACCCGGCAGCCGCTTACCGACGACGAGGTCGAGTTCGCCGGTCGCCATCCGGGTTTTGAGGTTTTCGCTCAGGCCGACAGTGAGCTCCAGATCGATGCCGGGATGGGTGCGCTGGAATTCGAACAATACGTCGGGCAGCTCACGGGCCATTACGTCATCGGCGGCGCCGAGGCGGATCAGGCCGGTCAGGGTCGAGTCGGAGAAGTAACGCTCGGCCTGGCCCTGGGCGTCGAGGATGGTGCGGGCGAAGCCGACCATGGCCGCGCCGTCGGCGGTCAGCGCGAGGTTGCGGGTGTCTCGGCGGAGCAGTTCGCGCCCGGCCGCCTTCTCCAAGCGGGCGATATGACCGCTGACGGTGGACTGACGCAGGCCGAGGATGCGACCGGCCGCGGTGAAACCACCCGCGCGTTCGACGGCAAGAAAGGTCCGCAGCAACTCGGGTTCGAACACACCGCTAATTATCACCGATTGCGTTTACAGATATCGAACCCAACGCCTATCGCGATCAGTCACCAGCACCATACCGTCGACAGGTGAGGTTCTTCGCCAAACTACGTATCGACGCGTTCATGCTCGGCATTCTGGTCAGCGTGGCAGTGGCGGCACTATTGCCTGCGCGCGGTGCCGCGGCCGATGTGCTCGACTGGATCACCAAGATCGCGATCGGCCTGCTCTTCTTCCTCTACGGCGCTCGGCTCACACCCCGCGAGGCGCTGGCCGGGTTGCAGCATTGGCGGCTGCATTCGGCGGTTCTGGCCGCGACCTACCTGATCTTCCCGCTGATCGGTCTGGCACTGCGACTCCTGGCGCCGTCGGTACTGACCGATGACCTCTACACCGGCGTACTGTTCCTCTGCCTGGTGCCCTCGACCGTGCAATCATCGATCGCCTTCACCTCGATTGCCCGCGGCAATGTCGCCGGTGCGGTGGTCAGCGCGTCACTGTCGAATCTGATCGGTATCTTCGCGACGCCGCTGCTGGTAATGCTGCTGATGGACACCACCGGCAACGCCACCGTCTCCCTCGCCGCGATTCTCGCGATCGTGGTCCAGCTGCTGCTGCCGTTCCTAGCCGGTCAGCTGCTGCGGTCCAGGATGGTCCGGCTGCTGCGACATGCCGCGCTGACCAGGACGGTCGATCGCGGTTCGGTGTATCTCGTCGTCTATGCCGCCTTCAGCGCGGGGATGGTCGAACATATCTGGAGCGGCATTTCGCCGCGGGCACTGCTGGCTACTGTCGCGGTGTGCGCTGGCATCCTCACCGCAGTTCTGACGATGACCACTTTCGCCAGCCGCATCCTCGGCTTCTCCCGTCCCGACCAGATCGTCGTCGTGTTCTGCGGCTCGAAGAAGAGCCTGGCCACCGGCCTCCCTATGGCCTCGGTCCTGTTCGCAGGACATCCGGTCGGCCTGATCGTGTTGCCGCTCATGGTCTTCCACCAGATCCAGCTATTGACCTGCACGGTTCTCGCACAGCGCTACGCTCGATCCGACAATGCATCCTCCGATGTCGCGACGGTCGAGCCATCCGCACAGCCGGTGTGATTCGATATGTTCAGCGCTCGGCGGCGGTGACCCGAATGTCGAACCAGGCCTTGGCTTCCGGCTGCCACAGCTGATGGACGATCGTCACCGACGCACCCAGCGTGAAGAGAACGACGACCACCCCCGCCAAATCCGGGACCGCCTCGACATGCACCCGCAGCACCGCGACGGCCTGTAGCACCGCCAGCCCGATCGCGACCCGACGTGCCAGCGGCCCACGACCGAACCAGCACACGGTGAGGGCGAGCAGCCAGCTGCAGCCGAATTGCAGGGCTGCGGATCCGGCCGCCTCGTCCGTGCCGATCAGGCCCATGACGACCGAATAGGCGAGGCCGAAGCCCGCGAGTCCCGACGCCGCCTCCCTGGCCTCCCGAACCGCTTCGGGCAGCGCGATCGGTCGCGCGGTTGGCACGGTAGAAGATTCGAAATACGCCTCAGCATCCATGGCCACTCCCGTCGAGCCTGCACACCCGCGATGTGTTGGGCCTCACAGCAAGCTAATTCAGCGCGGAGACATCGACATTCAGGACACAGAGAGTGTGTCACAGGTCACAGAGCAACCGCTAGGTTAGTTCGAACTGCCGCAGGACATCGAGCAGCCCTTCGGCACGATCCGCCGTCGGCACGGGATCGACCAGCGCAAAAGCGCAGCCCGCGGCCACGGCACCACCATCGGCTTCGGCGCTGTCACCGACCATGAGCGCCGACTCCGGGCGCACGCCGAGCTGATCCAGCGCGGCCAGGAAGATTCGTGGATCCGGTTTCACCGCGCCGACCTCGAACGACAGCGCATGCGCCGCGATGAGCCGATCCCAGCCGTTGGTGGCGAACGCCGGCCGGATATCGAAGGCGATATTGCTCACCACAGCGACCGGAATATCTTGTGCCGCCAGGGTTTTGAGAACGGCACCGGTGTCGGGATACGGCGTCCAGGACAGCGGGTCCAGCAGCCGGTCGTAGAAGCGCTCGATCAGCGCAGGCGTCGGCACCCCGGCTTGCCGCAGCACCTCGAAGTAGGCCTTGCGATGCATCGCTGGATCCAGATCCCGCCGCTCCCACGCAATCCGGCCCGCGGCGTCGAACCGTGCGCCATCACCGACCGGCCTGGTCATCCGTTCGAGGATGGCGACTTGGTCCAGGGGCTCGCCGTCGAGTCCGACCATGCCGGCCCAGGTCTCATCGGGCTCCAGCCGGAACAGCGTGCCGGAGAAGTCGAACAGCACCGCCTCGATCGCCACTCGATCCAGCGTACCGACCGTGATCATCGGCGGGACTTCGCTCGAGCGAGCACCTGCGGAGAATACTTGTCCGCGAGGCATTTTCGACGCCTGTGCATCCGGCTTACCACTGGTGGGAGCCGACAGCGCCGGAATTCCCGCGAGGGTCGGCGATCGGCGATACAGTGCCGTCCATGAGTCGCACGCGAGGAACCTGGGTCAGCGCCGCGGCGGCGCTCACGCTCATCGTCGGCGTTGTCAGCGGATGTTCGTCCGAGGACAAACCGGCGAACGCGGCGTGTGCGGCAACGCCGAACGGCACCCCGGTGGTCGCGACCTCGGCGGGCGCGACGCCCGGTGCGACCAAGGATCTGAGTACCAATCCCGAGATCGCGACCGGTTACCGGTCCGGGATGACGGCGGTGCGCACCAAGACCTACGCGGTCTCGACGGCCAATCCGCTGGCCACCAAGGCCGCCTGCGAGGTGCTCAGCAATGGCGGTACGGCCGCGGATGCGCTCATCTCGGCGCAGACGGTGCTCGGGTTGGTGGAACCGCAGGCCTCCGGCATCGGCGGTGGCGCGTTCCTGCTCTATTACGATGCGGCGAGCAAGAGCGTGGAGGCCTACGACGGCCGGGAGGTCGCACCCGCCGCCGCCACCGAGAACTACCTGCGCTGGGTCAGCGATACCGATCGCACCGAGCCGAAGCCGAATGCGCGGGCGAGCGGACGCTCGATCGGCGTGCCCGGCGTCCTGCGCATGCTGGAAATGGCGCATCGCGACCATGGAAAGACCACCTGGCGGGATCTGTTCAGCCCGGCCATCGGCCTCGCCGATCAGGGCTTCCCGATCAGTCCGCGCCTGGCGGGCCAGATCGCCGAATCGGCCAAGGATCTGGCCGCTGACGAGGCCGCGAAGGCTTACTTCCTCAACCCGGACGGCACACCGAAGCGGGCCGACACGGTCCTGGCCAATCCGGCCATGTCCAAAACCCTCAACGCCATCGCCAGCGACGGTGCGAACGCCTTCTACACCGGCGCGATCGCCCATGACCTCGTCGACGCGGCCGACTCCGCCGCGGGCGGGCGCACTCCCAGCCTGATGACCGTCGACGACCTCGCCGGATACCAGGCCAAGAAGCGGACCGCGCTGTGCACCAGCTATCGCACGCACGAGATCTGCGGTATGCCGAGTCCGTCCTCGGGCGGCATTACCGTCGCCGCCACCCTCGGCATCCTGGAGAACTACGACCTGGCCGCGCTGCGCCCCGACAATATCGATCGCAATGGCGGTAAGCCGAAGGCCGATGCCGTGCATCTCATCTCCGAGGCCGAGCGGCTGGCCTACGCCGACCGCAACAAATACGTCGCCGATACGGATTTCATTCCGCTGCCGGGTAATTCGCCGCAGACCCTGCTCAATCGGGACTATCTCAAGCAGCGTGCCGGCCGCATCGACCCCAGCCACAGCATGGGCACTGCCCAACCCGGCGATTTCGGCCCGGTTCCGGTCGGTGTCGGCCCGCAGCCACCCGAGCACGGCACCAGCCATATTTCGATCGTCGACAAGTACGGCAATGCCGCCTCGATGACCACCACGGTCGAATCGGCCTTCGGATCATTCCATCTCGTCGACGGATTCGTGCTGAACAACCAGCTCACCGACTTCTCCGCCGACCCGCTCGGCACCGATGGCGCCCCGGTCGCCAACCGCGTGCAGCCGGGTAAGCGGCCGCGCAGCTCGATGAGCCCGACCCTAGTCTTCGACCACAATGCCGACGGCTCCCGTGGCGATCTGACCCAGGTCGTCGGATCCCCCGGCGGTTCGGTGATCATCCAGTTCGTCGTGAAAGCCCTGATCGGCGTGCTGGACTGGGGCCTCGACCCGCAGCAGGCGGTCTCCGGAGTCGCCTTCGGCGCCGGAAACGGTCCGGTGACCGGCGTCGGCGGCGAACATCCCGCCATCAACGCCACCGATAACGGCGATCACGACCCACTCGTGCTACGCCTACGCGAACTCGGCCATCAGGTCTCGGTCGCTCCCCAATCCAGCGGCCTCAGCGCATTGCAGCGCGACGGGTCCGACGGCTGGATCGGCGGCGCCGACCCGAGGCGCGAAGGCGCCGTCCTCGGCGACACCCACTGACCGACTGCGGTGGCGCTATCCGGTCCGCAGCATCGGATAGCGCAGTGGGCCGCCATCGAGCGCCAGGTCACTGTGCCGTTCGAGCCCGAAATGTTCGGCGCGGACTCGGCTTCGGATGCCATACAGTGCGAGGGTAGTACTCCCGGACCGCTGACGTCGCTGCTCACTCCTGTGCGGCAGTGTATTTCGCGCCCAGTTCCCGCAGCTTGTCCAGCGCTTCGACCGCACGTTCCTTGTCGTTGGAGCGGATCGCCATCAGTGGGACGTAATCGTCGTCGATGAGTTCGAGGCGGGCCCAGGACTTTCGGTCCGGGAACGAGACGCCGCGGATGTACTCCCAGGGAAATTCGGTGTCGCCCAGGATATTGCGCACCGAGACTCCGCGTTTGCCGACGCGCACCCGCGGCCGGGTCAAAAGCAGCACTGCCGCGGCGCCGAGTACGCCGATGCCGATCATCGCGAGTTGGTCCGCGAACCGGAAGTTCACGCCCGTCGAACCGTGGCGCAACCAGATGCCGCCCGCCGTGAAACCGGCCACGAGCAGCACCGCCACGATCCGAGCAGTCCGAACCGCGCGACGGGGCCGCACCTCGAGCTCCCAATCGTCTTGTCCCGGTGCGGCAGCCGAACCCGCCCCGCCGCCGGGGCGCCTACGCCAAATGCGCACGACCGGCATGGCCTACGGCCGCAGCGCGCGCAGTGTCAGCGCGGCGTCGAGCGCTGCCGCGGCGGCCTGCTCGCCCTTGTTCTCGGCGGAACCGGGCAATCCGGCCCGGTCCAGCGCCTCCTGCTCGTTATTGGTGGTGAGCACACCATTCGCGACCGGCGTGCCCGCATCCAGCGATACCCGGGTCAGACCGGCGGTCACCGCGTCACAGACGTATTCAAAATGCGGTGTGCCACCGCGGATCACCACGCCGAGCGCGACCACCGCGTCATGGGAGCGGGCCAGTTCCTGGGCCACCACCGGCAATTCCATCGCGCCCGCGCACCGCACCACGGTGATGTGCTCGACGCCCGCGTCCTTGGCCACCTTTTCCGCATTCGCGACCAGGGTGTCGCAGATCTGGGTATGCCAGCGCGAGGCGACGATGCCGAGCTTGAGGTCCTTGGCATCCGACAGCTCGAAGCTGGGTACGCCGGTGCCGCTCATCGAATACCGCCTTTCCAGGCTGTGTGGGGGTGCGAATACTCGGGATAGGAAATCACTGCGCCGTCTCGCCCAGATCGAGCTCGTCCAGCCCGATCAGATCGTGGCCCATCCGGTCCCGCTTGGTGCGCAGGTACCGCAGGTTCTCGGCGTTGGCGCGCAACGGCATCGGCACCCGCTCGGTGATCTTGAGCCCGTAGCCGTCGAGTCCGACACGCTTGGCCGGATTATTGGTGAGCAGGCGCATGGACCGGATGCCCAGATCCACCAGAATCTGCGCACCGGTGCCGTAGTCGCGAGCGTCGGCGGGCAGGCCGAGCTCCAGATTCGCATCGACGGTGTCGTGGCCGGAATCCTGCAGCTGATAGGCCTGCAACTTGTGCATCAGCCCGATGCCGCGCCCCTCGTGCCCGCGCATATAGAGCACCACACCGCGCCCCTCCTGGGCCACCATCTCCAGCGCGGCGTCCAGCTGCGGACCGCAGTCGCAGCGCAGCGAGCCGAAGACGTCACCGGTGAGGCATTCCGAGTGCACCCGAACCAGCACATCATCGCCGTCTTCGATATCACCGCGCACCAGGGCGACGTGTTCGACATCGTCGTAGATGCTCTGATAGCCCACGGCCTTGAATTCGCCGTGCGCCGTGGGGATCCTGGCCTCGGCGACCCGGATGACCTGCTTCTCGTGCTTGCGCCGCCAGGCGATCATCTCGGCGATGGAGATCAGGGCCAGATTGTGCTCGTCGGCGAAGACACGCAACTCCTCGGTGCGAGCCATATGGCCCTCATCCTTCTGGCTGACGATCTCGCAGATGACACCCGCGGGCTGCAGTCCGGCCATCCGAGCCAGATCGACCGCGGCCTCGGTGTGGCCGGGACGGCGCAACACGCCACCTTCCTTGGCGCGCAACGGCACAACGTGACCAGGACGGGTCAGATCGTCG
This sequence comes from Nocardia sp. NPDC004604, assembly GCF_040609795.1. Classification (NCBI taxonomy): domain Bacteria; kingdom Bacillati; phylum Actinomycetota; class Actinomycetes; order Mycobacteriales; family Nocardiaceae; genus Nocardia; species Nocardia sp. NPDC004604. The sequence continues at coordinate 11,865 of NZ_JBEXLC010000131.1, read as the reverse complement.
GCCTTGGCATTCGGATCGGCGAGCAGTCGCATGGTGGTGGCGCGGTCGGCGCCGGAAATACCGGTGGTGACGCCCTCCCTGGCATCGACCGAAACGGTGTAGGCGGTGCCGTGCTTGTCCTGGTTCTGCGCGTACATCGGGGGCAGGCCGAGACGATCGCAGTCATCACCCGTGAGCGGCACGCAGATATAACCGGAGGTGTAGCGAATCATGAAGGCGACCAGTTCGGGGGTCGCCTTTTCCGCCGCGAAGATGAGGTCGCCCTCGTTCTCGCGGTCCTCGTCGTCGACGACGACAACCGCCTTACCGGCGGCGATATCGGCGACTGCGCGCTCGATGCTGTCGAACCTGGTCACGTCTGCTGTGCTCCATCTCGAAATAGGTGCCTCACTACACTACTGTGTTGGATCTGCAGCGCCTGCGGCGCTGCGTGTTCGCTCGTAAGACTCGCTCCGTGGTGGTCGCCGGAGCGCGAACGCCAGATCCAGCACAGCGTTTACCCGCTGCTCACCCGCGTTGTTGCAGGCGCTCTACGTACTTGGCGATGACGTCGACTTCCAGGTTCACCTTGGTCCCGACGGCGGCGGTGCCGAGGTTCGTCATGGACAGGGTGGTCGGGATCAGGGAGACCTCGAACCAGTCGCGATTGCCGTCGGCGGCGGGTGCGTCGGCGAGGCCGAGGCCCGAGACGGTCAGTGAGATGCCATCGACGGTGATCGAACCCTTCTCCACTACATATCGGGCGATCGCGTCCGGCAGCGAGATCCGCACGATCTCCCAGTTCTCCGAGGGTGTGCGCGCGAGCACGGTGCCGGTGCCGTCGACATGGCCCTGCACCAGGTGGCCGCCGAGCCTGCTGTTCAACGCGGCCGCGCGTTCGAGATTGACCCGCGAACCAACGCCGAGTCCGCCGATGCTGGAGCGGTTCAATGTTTCCTGCATGACGTCGACGGTGAACGAGTCGCCGTCGACCACGTCGATGACGGTCAGGCAGACGCCGTTGACTGCGATCGAATCGCCGTGCCCGGCATCGGAGGTCACCAGCTTGCCCCGGATCGTCAAACGAGCGGCGTCGGCCAGCTCCTCGGTGGCGACGATTTCGCCGAGCTCCTCGACGATGCCTGTGAACATGCCTTGACTCCCTGTCGCGTCGTTTCTACGGTTGCGGAACAGCCGGGGTCCGGCGACTATTCCCGTCGGCACCGGTCCCTGCCCAGGGTAACGACGCCGGGTCGTAGAAGACAGCGTGGTTCCGTCCAGCGGCCAGTCGAGACCTCGGCTCGGCAACTCGGGCCAGAAGCAGACCACAGGGCACCCCGGAACACACCGAACCAGCGTCAATTATTTTTCGAAACGAAATAATGCACGGCCGTGCGGAAAATATCGCCGTTTACCCGCCGACGATAATTGTTCATTCCTATTTGTGGAACAGCGCGACGCGAATTCATCCGTCGCGCATAGTGTCGAACATAACGTTGTACCCACTGGCGACACAGTTACACCGAAACCTTGCGCGGGCGAGAAAACGGTCGCAAGATTGTTACGCAGCTGATTCCTCTCGTTCAACTTCGTCCCGAGCAGTTCAGTGCGGAACGGTTCGCCCCGGGCCTGCGACGCAGTCCGGCGAGTTCGACCAGGAAATCCACCACTCGAGGAAGCCAGGAAACAGCACAGTGGGACAAATCAAGTTCGACACTAATGGGGGTGTCGCGTGACCACTCTTGTCGATTCGACGCTGGAAGTTCGCTGTGTGCAGTACCGGCGCGAATTTCATATGCCCGCATCGATCGACCCGACCTCGCGCCGCATCCTACTTCATATCGGAACCCATTACGGCGCCATCACGATGCCCGCCGATCTCGGTGAACAGGTGCAGCGAGAGTTGACGCAGGCGCAGATCGCCGCGCCGGTGGTGCACCACCCGAGGGCACGACGCTGGACCTTCATCACCGGCCCGGCCCGGCCCGACACCCTCAGCACGGCCGTCTCCGCGGAGTTGTTCCGGCTCTACGCGACCGTCGCCTGCACCGGCAGCCAGGTTGTGCTCCCCTCACCCGATGATGAGCGCACCGGCTATCGCACCTGGATCCAGCCGCCGGAGAACGCGACGAACCTGCCACCGCTCAGCGCGGTGATCGAGGCGACGCGAGCGCTCGGCAGCCGGAAAGCGCCCGCCCGCTAGAGGATTCGGCCCGTCAGGGGTTTCAGACCGCGCGCAGTGCCGCGGCCCGCTGCCGCAGTTTCTCGACGGTCGCCGCCGGGTCGTCGGTGTTGTAGATCGCGGATCCGGCGACGAAACAATCGATACCCGCCTCCGCGGCCGCCTCGATCGTATCGGCATTGATACCGCCGTCGATCTCCACGATCAAACGCAGTTCACCGGCGTCCACCAGCCGACGCACGATCCGGGCCTTCTCCAGCACGTGCGGAATGAACGATTGTCCGCCGAAGCCGGGTTCCACGCTCATCACAAGCAGCGTGTCGAAGTCGCGCAGGATTTCCAGATACGGCTCGATCGGCGTATTCGGCTTCACCGAAAGTCCCGCCTTGGCACCGGCCGCGCGAATATCGCGCGCCACCGCAATCGGATCGTCGGTCGCCTCGGCGTGGAAAGTGACGTTATGCGCACCCGCCTCCGCATAGGGCGGGGCCCAGCGGCCCGGATCTTCGATCATCAGATGGCAGTCGAGCGGAATATCGGTGGCCTTCAACAAACTTTCGACCACCGGAAGTCCGAGAGTGAGATTCGGCACGAAGTGTGCGTCCATCACATCGACGTGCAACCAGTCGGCGCCATGCACCGCTTTTGCCTCGTCAGCGAGGTGCGCGAAGTCGGCGGACAAGATGGACGGAGCGATCATCGGCGTGGTGGGGCGCTTAAACGTCGAAGTGGACACATCGCGGGAGCTTACCGGTACCTAGGGTTGCCCCGGCCGAGAGTGGGTAGCCTGCATAGGGTGATCAACATTTCGGCGGAACAGGGGCTCTACAGCACCCCGGTGGAGATTCGGGTGGCGGCGTCGGTGACGCAGCTGCCGATCGTGCGTGGGCTCGCCGAAACACTGGTGCTGCTCAGCGATTTCACCCTGGACGAGGTGGCCGATATCCGGCTGGCCGTCGACGAGGTGTGCTCGACGCTGATCGCGGTCGCGGCGCCGGAGACGAGCCTGCACTGCAGGTTCACCATCGGCGACACCGAACTACTCGTCCGGGTCACCGGGGTCGCCGCCACCGAGGGGCTGCCGGATCAGCGCAGCTTCGGCTGGCATGTGCTGCGTACCCTCACCGATGATGTACAGGCAACACAGGATCCGTACGACGTCGCCGTTTCCGGATATCCGACGACGGTGGAGTTCCGTCGGGTCCGGGGGAAAGCGTAGTGGCGGACGAGAACACCGTGTCCGATACCGAGCAGGACGATGATGTCGAACCCGTGCTGACCGAAGAAGCCGCAGAGGAAGTCGAAACCCTGCAGGCATCCGGCACGGGCTACGACGATGTCGGTGCGCTGTTCGAGCAGCTCGCCGCCGCCAAACCGGGCAGCGCACGGCACAGTGCGTTGCGCGCCGAGCTGATCAGCCGCTGCATTCCGCTCGCCGATCACATCGCCCGCAAATTCAGCGGTCGCGGTGAGCCGTTCGACGACCTCACCCAGGTGGCGCGGGTCGGGTTGGTGCACGCGGTCGACCGGTTCGATATTTCCCGCGGCTCGAACTTCCTGTCCTTCGCGGTGCCGACCATCATGGGCGAGGTGCGTCGCTACTTCCGCGACAACACCTGGGCCATGCGGGTGCCGAGACGGGTGAAGGAGACACATCTGCGTATCGGCGCCGCCATCGACTCGCTTTCGCAATCCTTGGGCCGCTCCCCGACCGCGAAGGAGATCGCCGCCGAACTCGATGTGGATCCCGACGAGGTGACCCAGGCCGTCATCGCGGGCAATGCCTACCAGCCGAGTTCGATCGACGCCGCCTCACTCGGCCGCGATACCGAGGCATCGCTGCTCGACACCCTCGGCGAGGAGGAATCCCAATTCGACCGGGTGGAGGAATATGTCGCGATCCGTCCGCTGCTCGACGGACTCCCGGAGCGCGAGCGCCGCATCCTCACCATGCGCTTCTTCGAATCGATGACGCAAACCCAGATCGCCCAGCGCATGGGCATCTCGCAGATGCACGTTTCGCGCATTCTCGCGAAAACCCTTGCCCGCCTGCGTGAGCAGTCGGCCCGCGACTGAAAGCTCGGGTCGCGGCTGCGGCACTGGCGAGCCGGTGACCAGCGAATTAGCGTGCCCGCTGGTTTCGCAGTTTCGCCGGTGCCGACAGCCACCATGCGGCGTCGAGCATCTCGCGCAGTTGATCGGGGTCGATCCGGTCGAGATCGATGAGGATGTGGGGATATCCGTCGTAGTGCGGGGTGGTGTAGAAGGTGGGATCGCCCGAGGCGAGCAGTGCCTCCTTCTCCGCCATCTCGCACACCAGCGCGAGCCCGCCCTCGGCCTCCGAGCGCAGCCGCGCGAACCCCTTGCCACCCACCTTCAACGCGGGGCTGCGCCACCATGTCGATTCCGCCACCTCGGGAAGTTCGGTCGCCAGGGCCACCACCTGGTGCCACGTCATCGCCATGGGGCCAGTCTGCGGCGTCGACCCGCTGACGTCTTGGACGAATGTCACTTCGGCTGCGGCCCCGTCCATACACCGCCTACGTTTCGCGCACTTCCTCGGGGGCGGCTGCTCAACGCTTCAACAGGCGGCAGTGCAGAGCACATGCTGCAGGACAGCACCGCCGTAGAACTCGGCGAGGAATCACCCGCGCCCGAGTTCCCCGCACTTCCTTAGGGCCAGTTGCTCAACACTTCAACAGGCGGCAGTGCAGAGCACATGCTCCGGGACAGCACCGCCGTAGAACCCGCCGAGGAATCACCCGCGCCCGAGTTCCCCGCACTTCCTTAGGGCCAGTTGCTCAACACTTCAACAGGCGGCAGTGCAGGCCAGGTGATGCAGACGGCACCGCCGTGGAACCCGGCGCGTGGAATCGCCCGGCACCGCCCGCTTCAGCGGTGCCGGGGACGGTGTTATTCGACTGGTTTGCGCAATGCCGCGAGGAACATGGCGTCGGTGCCGTGGCGGTGCGGCCACAGTTGCGCGCTCGGGCCGTCGCCGATATCGGTGACGCCGGGGAGCAGGTCGCGGGTGTCGAGTTGGATGGCACCGGTGCGGCGGGCGGCATCGGCGACCACCGCGACGGTCTCCGCGAGGTGGGGTGAGCAGGTCGAGTAGAGGACGACACCACCGGGGCGCAGCAGATCCCACGCGGCGGCGAGGAGTTCGCGCTGCAGGACGACTAGTTCGGCGACATCCGCGGGGGTGCGGCGCCAGCGGGCCTCTGGGCGGCGACGCAGCGCGCCGAGACCGGTGCAGGGTGCGTCGACCAGGATGCGGTCGTAGCCGGGCGTGAGTCCGCTGGCGCGGCCGTCGGCGACGTGCACGTCGACGGGTAGGTCGTGGACCGTCTTGCGGACGAGTTCGGCACGGTGTTCGGCCGGTTCCACCGCGTCGACACGGTGTCCATCGATTGCGGCGATGGCACCGAGCAGGGCCGCTTTGCCACCGGGTCCAGCGCAGAGGTCGAGCCAGCGACCATTGTCCGGACCGGCCAGTTCCGCGCGGGTCAGGGCGAGTGCGACGAGCTGACTGCCCTCGTCCTGCACGGCCGCCATGCCTTCGCGGACGGGTTCCAGCTTGCCGGGATCACCGCCGCCGTCGAGGTAGACCGCGTACGGCGACCATTTGCCCTCTTCGCCACCGGTTACCAGGGCCAATTCCTCGGCGGTGATATCGCCGGGACGGGCGACCAGATGCACGATCGGACGCGCGTCATCGGCTGCGAGCACCTCGCGCAGTTCCCCGGCCCGGGCGCCGAGCGCGTCCGCGAACGCCTGTGCGATCCATACCGGGTGGGCGAACTCGAATGCCAACCGTCCCACCGGATCTCGCGGCGCGAGCTTGTCCACCCACTCGTCGACGGACTTCTCCCCCGCCCGACGCAGCACGGCATTCACGAAACCCGCCTTACCGGCCCCGAATTCCGTGCGCGCCAATGCCACCGAGGTGTCCACCGCCGCGTGCGCCCCGATCCGGGTGCGCAGCAACTGATACACCCCCAGCCGCAGCACATCCAGCAGCGGCCCATCGATCTCCTCGACCGCTCGCCCCGCCCCTGCCGCGATCACCGCATCGAGCAACCCGAGCGAACGGCAGGCACCGTAGGTCAATTCGGTCGCCAATGCCGCATCCCGCCCCGAGATCCGCCGCTCCCGAAGCAGCCCCGGCAGTACCAGATTCGCGTACGCCTCCCGCTCCCGCACCGCCCGAAGCACATCCCGCGCGACCAGCCGCACCGGATCCGCGGCCACGGCGGAATCCTTGTGCCGGCCATGGCCTTTCGATGTGTCACGCCGAGCCGAGCCACCCGCAGTCGACCCGCCGCGCCCGCCCGAAGCGGCACTATCCGCGCGATTCGACCGGCGTTCATCGCCGCTCGCGGCCCGCTTGCCCGACCGTCCCTCGTGCCGTCCCGACGAATCGGACTTCGCCGCATCCGAACGGTCTCTCCGCCGCTGTTCGCCGGATTCCGCACCGTCGCTGCCCTGCGAACGGGCGCTCCGGTTCGCCGAACTCCCGCGCCGCTCACCGGCCGATGCCGCCCCCTTGTTGTCCCGACCTTTGTGCCAGCCCGACGATGCGGCTGAACGACTCTCACTTCGCGCACCGCCCGCGGCCCCGGTGTCCTTCGCACCGCGATCCCGCCAGCCCGATGCTCCCTCGGAACGTGCAGTCCCCGAGCGATCTTCTCGTCGGCCCCCCTCGGACTGCCTCGTCCGTGCAGTGTCGTCCCGGTCCGAGAACCGCCGCACTGCATCGCCGCCGCGCCCGGCCGGATTCCCTTGCCCGGCATTCGCGCGACTACCGCCGCGATCGCCGCGCGCGGCGTCGCCCTGCCAGTCGCCGCGGGCCGCCCCCTTGCCGTGCGCCGACCCCTTGCGCTGCGAACCGCCCCCCGAGGACTTACGTTGTTCGGTCATATTCGGCCGCTCTACTCGGGCCCGTGGCGCATTGCCGCGGAACTGGTCGGATTCGGAGTGCGAATTCTTCTGCTGTGCACCACTTTTCGCTGATGTCGCACGGGCGAGCCAGCCCGAGTCGACGGATTTCCTGCTGGATTTGCGACTGCGCGGATCGGCGGCCGCACTGTGACCGTTGGGGCGGCGCTCGGGCGTCATCACTCGACCACCGCGCCGGGCTGCAGGCGAGCGCCGCGGGCCCAGTCCAGGGCGGCCATCATGCGCTTACCTTGCGGCTGTACCTGATCGAGGCGAACCGCGGTGGTGGCGGTGCCGACGAAGACCCCGGACTTGCGGACCTCGATGGTCCGTTCTGGCAATACCTCCTCGACCATCGAGACGGGGCCGAGTTTGAGGCGGGTGCCGTTGATCTCGGTCCAGGCACCTGGTGCCGGGGTGACCGCGCGGATGCGACGGTTGATTGCCAGTGCGGGCTGGTCCCAGCGAATGTGTCCGGCCTCGACCGGCACTTTGGGCGCGTAGGAAACGCCGTCGTGGGACTGTGCGACCGCGTGCAGTGTCCCGTCTTCTACGCCGTCGAGCGTCTTCTCCAATAGCATCGCCCCGCTGTCGGCGAGCCGGTCGAGCAATGCGCCCGCGGTATCGGTCACCGCGATCTTCTCGGTGACCACACCGAAGACCGGCCCGGTGTCCAGGCCCGCCTCGATCTGAAAGGTGGACGCGCCGGTGATCTCGTCACCCGCGTCGATCGCCGCCTGTACCGGCGCGGCGCCGCGCCAGGCGGGCAGCAGCGAGAAGTGCAGGTTGATCCAGCCGAAGCGGGGAATGTCGAGCACCGGCTGCGGCAGCAGCGCACCGTAGGCGACCACCGGACAGCAGTCGGGCGCCAATGCGGTGAGCTGTTCGATGAATTCGGGTTCGGCGGGACGCCGGGGCGTCAGAACCGGAATGCCGTGCTCATCGGCGAGGCGCCCGACCGGCGAGCGCTGCACCTTCCGCCCACGTCCGGCGATCGCGTCGGGCCGGGTCAGCACGGCGACCACCTCGTGCCGCTCCGAATCGATGAAACGCTGCAGCGACGGCACCGCAGGTTCCGGCGTGCCCGCGAAGACAATACGCATCAGCGGCCCCGTCCGAACGGTCCGGCCTGGCTCGAACCCAGCGCGCGCGAACTGCGCACGGTGATGCCCGCACTGAACCAATCGGATTCGCGAATGGTGCGCATCGCCTCCTTGCGTTGCGCGGGATCGAGCCGATCGATGAACAGCACACCGTCCAAATGATCGGTTTCGTGCTGAACGCAGCGGGCCAGCAGCCCCCCCGCCGCGAATTCGACCGGTTGACCGTCTACGTCGACTCCCGTGGCTCGCAGCCGCAGCGCGCGGCGCGTGTCGTAGCGCACTCCTGGAATGGACAGGCAGCCCTCGGGACCGACCTGCTCCTCCGCGCCGACCACCTCGTAGGTCGGATTGATCAGATGCCCCATGGCGTCCTCGGTGTCGTAGACGAAAACCCGCAAACCGACGCCGATCTGCGGTGCCGCCATCCCTACTCCGCCGTCATCGTGCATGGTGTCGGTCAGATCGGTGACCAACTGCCGCAGTTCACGATCGAATTCGGTGACCTCCGCCGCACGCGAACGCAGAATGGGATCGCCGAAGAGGCGAACGGGCTGAATGGTCACGGCGGCGACTCCCGAAAACGAGGAACACGGTCGATTCATTCTAGAGAGCGACCCCGTTCACACGGATCTCCCCGACCGAAGGCGGAAAAGCTGGTAAAACTCCAGTGCGGTCCGGGCGGGGTGTCGATCCCCCGCCCGGCCGCCTGGAAAGACCTCGTGGACGACCTGTGGTTGCCCTGTCTCTGCAGCTCACCTGCCGATTCGCGACACGTCATCGCACGACCAGAAGTAGCGTGGTGACACCGTCAGCACCGCAGGCCAGAGCCGTCTTTGCTTTGGCAATAGGGACGCCACAGTCACACAGGTGGTGACGGCGTCACCACCTGACCGGCCTCGCCGTCCGATACTCCTTGGCGGTCGCGTCTGTCGTCGGCAGGGGCCGTCGTCAAGGGAGAGCCGACCGTCGGTCCCTGTCGACTATGGCCGGATGCATGCCCGAATCGACTCGCTGGCAACTGATTCGGAACATCCGCGACTCGCCCGGTGCCCCTCTGCTGTCCGCTGCGGAACGGGCCTACTCGCAGACCGCTATGCCCTGGCTACCCCGACTCGACGGCCGCGTCCACCCGGACCACGCTCGAGCAGCCAGATCGCACGGATCGACCGCATCAGGTAGCCACAAGGAAGGGTTCATCAATGCGTCAGCAGACCAATACATCTCGACAAAGCTCACTAAGGTGGTTCGTTGCAGGTATCAGCACCACAAACGCGCCGCTACAGCGCAACTGGCGCTGTGAACCGCCCCCAAGTCCGGAGTCTTGGTAAGGCTTCGATACGTCGGCGTGTCGGGTCAAGTTCCGGCGCGGTCCTCGAGACCATGCTGGGGCGGATGCCACCGAGTTGGCCGAGGCGAGCGAGCAGCTGGACTCGTTTGTGGGCGAGGTGTTTTCCACGTTGATGCGCAAGGATCGGCTGGCGACGGCCGGAACGTATGTGCGCGGGCTGATGCTGGATGGCCGCCCTGAATAGATACAGCCGATGGTGCAGCGGCTGGGGACCGATCATCAGCGGTTGCAGCAGTTCGTGACCAGCTCGCCATGGGATGTGGTAGTGATTCGGAAAGTATTGTCCCGCAAGGCGTGTGATGTAATCGGACCGGAGCCCCCAAGGACGGGCCAGGGTTTGGGAGCGACGGCATGGTGCGTAACCATCTGACGTCGATTGGCGATGTCGTGTCGTGCGGGTAGGACACGGTTCCAACCGCACGTTCTCGCGTTCTGGGGCTGCGAATGATCGGAGCAGGTCGGTGCGACAGTTGATTCGAGTGGCAACGGCGGCGATGGTGGGCCTGATTCTGGTCGCGCCGATGGCGGCTCCGGCGGCGGCGTTCCCCGCGCCGAACCAAGAGGAGTGGTGGTTCGACACCTTCGGGATCGAGAGCGATGTCTGGCCGCTGACGAGAGGCGATGGTGTCACGGTGGCCCTCATCGACACGGGGGTGAACGCTTCGCTGCCCGAGCTCGCCGAAGTCGTGCTGCCCGGCACGGATGTCGTGGGCGGTGTAGGTGATGGACGCACCGACACTGATACCCATCTGGGGCACGGCACCGCGATGGCCGCCCTGATCGCGGCTCAGGGCGGCGGGTCGGCCGGGTGGCTGGGGATCGCACCCGGCGTGAAGATCTTGCCCATCCGGAACGGCGGCCACATGACTTCCGAGATCGAAGCGACGGCGATTCGCTATGCGGCCGATCACGGAGCGAAGGTCATCAATATCTCGCAGGGTGACGCGGCCGGGCTCAGCGACCCGAACCATTGCCCGGCAGAGGTCCAGGACGCCGTCATCGATGCCGTGCAGCGCGATGCCGTGATCCTCGCGAGCGCGGGGAACTCGGGTGATCAGCACAACGATCCGGAGTACCCGGCCGCGTGTCCGGGCGTCGTCGCGGTGGGTGCGTACGATCATCTGGGAAACGCCTGGCAGAGCACCCAACGCCAGGACTACGTCGCGATCTCCGCGCCGGGCGCCGGGGTCGGATCCATCGGCGGAGACGGTTGGCTCTACCACTACGGTGCGGGGACGAGCCAGGCCGCGGCGCTGGCGTCAGGTGCGGTTGCCCTGATGCGCTCGAGGTTCCCCAATGAGTCCGCGCGGCGAATCGTTCAACGGGTCATCGCGACCGTCACGGACCTCGGGCCGCCCGGTAAGGACGATCAGACGGGATACGGCTCGATCAGCCTTCGCAAAGCACTGACCGCGACCGTGCCCGCCGACGCGCCGAACCCGGTGTTCGACCGGCTGGACCAGGTGCTCGCCGCCCGGCGTGTCCAGTCCACGCCCTCCGCCACGCCGGTCGCGAGCGCGGAGAAGACCTCCTCCAAGGTGCTCAGGGACCTGCTGATCGTCGGCGCCATCTTCATCGTGGTATGCGCCGTCTACCCGCTCGCCCGGATCCGCCCGCGCCCACCCGCCGACCGCCCTCCGACCTCACCGGGGCCCGACGATCGGAGCCCGCAGCATGGCCCGCCGCCTCCCTCAGGGCCTACCCGAGATCAGGGACCGCCTCCCGAACGCCGTTGGTAATTAGCGGGCGGGAACCGCGGGACATTACCGGTGATCCAATGGAGCAGGCGAACCCAAGGACGCTCCGCCTTCCGGACAAAGGGAGACGGATGTCCCTCGCCTACATTCCACCGTCCAGGTCACGGTCGTCGAGCCGCCCTCCACCCCACATGTCGACAACCACGTGCGCGCAATGCCATCTCGCGCGCCATTCGCACGGACCGCATCGACCGCGCCTTCAGCTCCCACAGCCGCGCCACGCACCCACAGCGGCGGGCTTCCGGCAAGGAACAGAACTGTTGTCGACGAGGAGCAGCGACCCGCTCCGGCGATCGCACTGTAGGTCGATCGTCAAGTCCGCCTGAATGGTGGATCTAGCACAGACTTCGTTTGTGCCGTGAGGCGCTGTGTGATTCGAGTGGAGGTGAGAGACCCCTGCCTCCGGCCTGTCGTAGCAGGTCGGTGGAGCTGGGGCAGCCCGATCCGGGTGGTGCCGGGGAGGGTGGGAGCAGCCCTGACGGCTCTGTTCGCACAGTATTTGGCCCCGAGCCGGAATCGACTCGGGGCCATACATATTGACAGGGAGGACTATTT
>NZ_JBEXLC010000130.1:0-24829 GCF_040609795.1 Nocardia sp. NPDC004604 | reverse complement strand
CGGGTATCCGAAACGTTTAAACTCATGAGCCATCTTACCAGAATATATCTTAATACCTGTAAGTAAAAACAGTACTGCGAGTAATACTTGAATTACCGTGCCGCCCTCGAACACCTTGAAGTCGGTGGCGCGGTACTGGTCACCGAACGCGTGACGGCCGATGATGATCGGCTTGGTCCAACCGGGGACCAGACGCGGCACATTCGAGATGATGATCGGCGCGCGGAAAATGGTGCCGCCGAGAATATTGCGGATGGTGCCGTTGGGCGAGCGCCACATCTTCTTCAGGCCGAATTCCTCGACCCGGGCCTCATCGGGGGTGATGGTGGCACATTTGACACCGACGCCGTGCTCTTTGATGGCGTTCGCGGCGTCGATGGTGACCTGGTCGTCGGTCTTGTCCCGATACTCGATACCGAGGTCGTAGTACTCCAGGTTCACATCGAGATAGGGGTGGATCAGCTTGTCCTTGATGAACTGCCAGATGATCCGGGTCATCTCGTCGCCGTCGAGTTCGACGACTGTGCCTTCAACCTTGATCTTGGACATGGATCTTCGTGTCCTCCTAGGATGGTGCCCTCATTGCACGGCCAGGCGAACACGCTTGTGAGCGGACCCTAGCTGTTCCAACAGACAACGTATATGTCCCGCGTTGTCCGCGGGACATGTGGTGCAAACAAGACAAGCGTACTGCTGCCATTGACCGCACCGCGCGGGCAGCCCCCGATGTGAAGACGCTCGAAATTGTTACCGACAAGTAGGTCGGCAGTGACGTGCACCACCGCGAAATAGCAATGCCCGGGTATCCCGAAGGACGCCCGGACAAGCTATTTCATGATCAGACCGCGAGCGGAATCCGCGCGCCCTCCTCGGATCCCTCGATCAGGTTTTCCGGCTTGTCCCGAATCATCAACGCGATCACCGGAATTGCGGCGAGGAAGAATCCGGCCCCGACATAGAACGCGACATCGTAGCTGTGGATCGAGGCACGGGCCATCAGGTTGTCGACCGCCGGGTTGTTCTGCGCGAAGGTCTTGGCCGTCTGCACCGAGATCGTGGTGAGCAGCGCGGTACCGACCGCACCGCCGACCTGCTGGGCCGCGTTCAGCAGCGCACTGGCCACACCCGAATCCTCCTCCTCGACCTGATGCAGCGCGACGGTCTGCATGCCGACGAACAGCGGGCCCATGCCGAGAGCGATCAGCACCTGCGCGGGCAGCACACTGGCCGCGTAGCTGTCGCCGAAGCTCAGCTGTGCCAGCCACACCAGCCCCAGCACACCGAGCACGGCACCCGCCACCATCAGCGGACGCGGGCCGAGCTTCGGCAGCAGCGCGCTGGTGACACCGGCGGAGATCGCGATGCCCGCCGGGAACGGCAGGAAGGCGAAGCCGGCCTTCAGCGACGAGTAGCCGAGGGTGATCTGGAAGTAGTAGCTCAGGAACAGGAACATCGCGAACATGGCGATCGGGATCAGCAATGCGGCGATGAAGGCGCCGCCGCGGTTGATCTCACCCGGAATATGCAGCGGCAGCAGCGGATTCGTCGAGCGACGCTCGATGACGACGAAGGCGATCAGCAGTGCGACACCGACGATGAGCAGCCCGAGGGTGCTCCCGGCCAGCCAGCCGTCCTCGGCGGCCCGGCTGAATCCGTACACGATGGCGATCAGACCGAGCGTCACGGTGACCGCACCCGGGACGTCATAGCCGCCGGTACGCGGGGTCGGCACATCCTTGACCACGAACGCCAGCGTGCCGAGCAGCGCGAGCAATGCGACGGGGGTGTTCACCAGCAGGCACCACCGCCAGGAGGCGTACTCGGTCAGCGCGCCACCCACGATCAGGCCGAGCGCCGCACCACCCGCGGAGATTCCGGCGAAGACGCCGAAGGCGGTCGCACGCTCCTTCGCCTCGGTGAAGGTCACCGAGAGCAATGACAGCGCCGCCGGTGCGAGCAATGCCGCGAACGCGCCCTGCAGCGCACGCCCGGCAAACAGCTCGGCGCCGTTCTGCGCCAGACCGGCCACCGCGGATGCCCCGGCGAAGCCGATCATGCCGACGATGAAGACTCGGCGCCGCCCCATGTAGTCGGCCAGCCGTCCGCCGAGCAGCAGCAGACCGCCGAAGATCAGCGTGTATGCGGTGAGCATCCACTGCCTGTTGCCGTCGCTGATACCGAGATCCTGCTGCGCGAAGGGCAGCGAGATGGTCACGATGGTGGCGTCGAGAACCACCATGAGCTGGGCCAATGCAATCACCCCCAGCGCCAGCCAGCGCGTCGAGCTGGCCTGTCTTTCCGGAACTTCCACCACTGTCGCGGTCTCGCTCACTGTCTTCTCCTAGCCGTCTGAAGTCGTGCAGTCATCCTGTCATCGACAGACATTTGTCGTCAAGAGAAAAATGTCGCACTCGGACATTTGGCCGTAAAGGACACGAAATGTCCCGATTGCGATAGCATGGGGACATGCTCGAGTCATCAACGCCGATCGTCGCGAGCGCCGCGGCCAACGATGCTGTGCGCGCCCCAGCAAACCCGGGGCCCGGTGCGTCCAGCGGCGGCGCGAGCGTGGGATTGCGCGAACGCAAGAAGCAGCAGACCCGGCTGCGCATCATCGAGGTCGCATTGGACCTGTGCGACGCACAAGGATTCGACGCGACGACGGTCGAGCAGATCGCGAACGGCGCGGACGTTTCACCGCGCACCATCAACCGATACTTCGACAGTAAAGAGGACATCGTCCTCGGGCCGGTCAAGGATTTCGGCCTGGCCATCGCCGAATGCCTGCGCGAACTTCCGGTCACCGGCAATGAACTGCAATCGCTGCGCGAGGCATTCCTGCAGGTCGTCGATCACGCCGCGGAAAGCGTCGACGGCCCCATCTCGTTCCGGCGCTTCCAGCAGATGCAGCGGATCCTGCGCAGCAGTCCGACGGTCAGCGCGCAGAGTATGGAACTCGCCGACGATAAGCACGCCGCGATCGCCGATGTGATCGCCGAGCGACTCGACACCCAGCCCGACGCGCTGCCGGTGCGACTGGTGGTCGGCGCGTGGCAGCTGATCGGTCATCTCAGCATGGAATGTACGAACTCGATCTTCGACGATGCCGACGCCTCGGCCGCCGCTGCCGACGCCCGCAATGCGTTCACCACATCATTCGACGAGTTCATGCGGGTATGCACCGGGCGCACCGACGCCGCCGCGGCGGAAAACCGGTAACGGATTTCGGCCGACGACCGCACTCCGGTTACCATGTCGGTCAGGTCATGAGTGCCAGCGCGAAGCCCCGGCTTGCTGGACGGCAACCCTCCAGCTGCGGTGGGGTGCTCCGGGTGATGACCGGGCTCTCGAAAGCCGAGAGCAAGCGCGCACTTCAGGAGGTTCCCGCCATGTGTTGTTGTACGTCACCCGCATCCCGTTGAAACCTGCTGGCGAACAACCTCTTTGGAGCAAGACATGAGTGACCCCAACGCGTCCGCGACCGATATCGACGCCGCCGGAACCGATCCGGCGCAGTGGTCCTTCGAGACCAAGCAGATCCACGCGGGCCAGACCCCCGACGAGATCACCGGCGCACGCGCACTCCCGATCTACCAGACCACTTCGTACGCCTTCCGCGACACCGATCACGCGGCCGCGCTGTTCGGGCTGGCCGAGCCGGGCAATATCTACACCCGGATCATGAACCCGACCCAGGACGTGGTCGAGCAGCGCATCGCCGCCCTGGAGGGCGGTGTGGCCGCGCTGTTGCTGGCCTCCGGTCAGGCCGCGGAGACCTACGCGATCCTCAATCTCGCCGCCGCTGGTGATCACATCGTCTCCAGCCCGCACCTCTACGGCGGCACCTACAACCTGTTCCACTACTCGCTGCCCAAGCTCGGCATCGAGGTGTCCTTCGTCGAGGATCCGGACGACCTCGAGCAGTGGCGCGCGGCAATCCGGCCGAATACCAAGGCCTTCTACGGCGAGACCATCGCCAACCCCAGCAGCGCGATCTTCGATATCCGCGGCATCTCCGCGATCGCACACGCGGCGGGCCTGCCGTTGATCGTTGACAATACGGTCGCGACCCCGTATCTGATCCAGCCGCTGGCCCACGGCGCGGACATCGTCGTGCATTCCGCAACCAAGTACCTGGGCGGGCACGGTTCAGCGGTCGCCGGCGTGATCGTCGACGGCGGCACCTTCGACTGGACCGTGCGCGACGCGCAGGGTGAATCCCGCTTCCCCGGTTTCACCACCCCGGACCCGAGCTACCACGGCGCGGTCTTCGCCGATCTCGGCGCTCCGGCCTTCGCACTCAAGGCACGGGTGCAACTGCTGCGTGACCTCGGTGCGGCGGTATCGCCGTTCAACGCGTTCCTGATCAGTCAGGGCATCGAAACACTGAGCCTGCGGTTGGAGCGTCACGTCGCCAACGCACAGGCGGTGGCCGAATTCCTGAGCACACATCCGGCCGTGGAATCGGTGTTCTACGCGGGCTTGCCATCCTCGCCGTGGCATCGACGCGCCGCCGAGCTGGCGCCGAAGGGCGCGGGCGCGATCGTCGCGTTCGAGCTGCGCGGCGGCGTCGATGCGGGCAAGAAGTTCGTGGACGCGTTAGCCCTGCACAGCCATGTAGCTAACATCGGGGATGTGCGTTCTCTGGTAATCCACCCGGCGTCGACGACACACTCGCAGTTGACGCCCGCTGAGCAACTGGCCTCCGGCGTCACCCCCGGGCTGGTCCGGCTCGCCGTGGGTATCGAGGGGATCGATGACATCTTGGCCGATCTGCGAGCCGGTTTCGCGGCGGCCACGACGTGACTGTGAGTGCCGACCCGAGTACCGCCCGTTCGTCCGCGGTGGCCCTGCCACCGCCGGACGGGCGGCTCGGCATCATCGCCATCGGGGATGTGCGGCTGGAGAACGGCGCGATCATCCCGGACGTCCATCTGGCCGTGCAGCGCTGGGGCGAGCTCTCCCCCACGCTGGACAATGTGGTGCTGGTCGAGCACGCGCTGACCGGTGACTCGCACGTCGTCGGGGTGCCCGACGATATCCACCCGCTGCCCGGCTGGTGGGACGGCATGGTCGGTCCCGGTGCGCCGGTGGATACCGACGAATGGTGCGTCATCGCGACGAATGTGCTCGGCGGCTGCAAGGGCAGCACCGGGCCGTCATCGCTGGCGCCGGACGGAAAGCCCTGGGGCGCAAGGTTTCCGGAGATCTCCATCCGCGATCAGGTGACCGCGGAAGCGGCGCTGCTCGATCTGCTCGGCATCGAGCGCCTTGCCGCCGTCGTCGGCGGTTCGATGGGCGGCATGCGCGTGCTGGAGTGGATGGTCGGCGCTCCGGAGCGGGTCGGATCCGCACTGGTGCTGGCCGTCGGCGCACGCGCCACCGCCGACCAGATCGGCACGCAGACAACGCAGATCGCCGCCATCAAGGCCGATCCGGACTGGCAGGGCGGCGATTACCACGACACCGACCGCGCCCCCATGACCGGCATGGGCATCGCCCGGCGCATCGCGCACCTGACCTACCGGACCGAGGGCGAACTCGATCACCGCTTCGAGAACCACGCGCAGGGCGATGAGGATCCGTGGCACGGCGGCCGCTACGCGGTGCAGAGCTACCTGGACCACCAGGCCCAAAAGCTCTGTAGCCGTTTCGATCCCGCCACCTACGTACTGCTCTCCGAGGCGATGAACCGGCACGATATCGGCCGCGGCCGCGGCGGCGTATCGGCCGCGCTGGCCGCCACCCCGGTCCCGTGCGTAGTCGGCGGTGTCGATTCCGATCGCCTGTACCCATTGCGAACCCAGCAGGAATTGGCCGACGGCCTCCCCGGCTGCGAAGGTTTGGAGATCGTACACTCCCGCGACGGACACGACGGCTTCCTGACCGAAGCGGCAGCGGTCTCGAAGCTGCTGACCGAAACCATGCGCCTGGCCCGAATCAGCCGCACTCGCTGAACTCTCGCCGCGATAGTCAGCGGTTCGGCATCGGTGCCGCCACGCGACTCCGGTCTGTCCGCGATCGGTTGGTCGGACAACAGCGCCCCGGGCCGGACTGCTGGGCCCGGGGGCTATTCGGCGTTCGGGTGGGTCAGCCGAAGCTGCCGGTGCTCGGCTTGCCGGTGACGTCGATGGTGATGATGTCGGTGGTGGAGGCGTAGTCGTGGTTGCCGGTTGGGCGGTCGAAGGCGCAGGCGCCGCGGAGGTGTACCTGGCCGGTGGGGAGGTTGCCGTTGCCCAGGGAGGTCTGGACCATCTTGCCGTCGGCGATGGCGAAGGAGGTGGGGTTGTTGCCGCCGAAGATTTCGCCGGTGTCGGCGTTGTAGACCCAGCACACGCCACGGTCGTTCGGGTTGTGGAACTTCGCCGAGACGGTTCCCGTCAGCGCGAAGACCTCTTCCATCACCGGGGGCTCCAGCCCGCTGGCAGTGGCGGTGGCGCCCGAGCCGAAGGTGATCGCGATGGCCGGAAGCGCGGTCAGCGCGAGTGCGGGAAGTCGTCGATTGGTCACGATCGAGATCATGCCATTCCCATCGGCGTGCCCATGTCTTCCGGGCTGGGAAACCTAATCGAGTTGGACCGCAACATTATTCAGCTCGCGGTGTGGCTGCGTCGGGCGCGCCGACGAGCAACCGCACGATGGAGCGGACGAAGCCTTCCAGTCGCTCGCGGGGGTATTCCTCGGGTGCGCTGACCGCGAGCCTGCCGAGCATTTCCGCAACGCTCAATAGCGAGTTCGTGAGCAGTCCGGAATCCATCCCCGCCCAGCGCGAATCGACCGCCATACCCATGCGCACCAGCGACTCGGCCTGATCGAAGACGCCGGTGCGCGAATCGACAAGTGCCGCACGGTATTCGTCGGGGGCAGTGCCCGGTCCGGCGAGGATCAGCCGCCAGCGCGTCGGATTCTCCAGTGCGACACCGACAAACGCTGCAACAGTCGCGGAGGCGACCACGACGGGATCCGCGCCGAGCAGATCGGTCGGCAGCGTCGCGGCCACCTGTTCCAGGCCGCGCTCGCGTTCGCGTTCCAATAGTGCGGCAACGAGTTCGGCGCGCGTCTTGAACACGGTGTACAGCACCGGTTTTCCGACACCCGCCTCGTGCGCGACCGCCTCCATGCTCAGTTCGTGCAGTTCCATTCGGCTCAGCACCGCGTAGGCGGCGTCGAGCAGTTGGGCGCGACGCTCGTCGGGCGGCAGGCGGGGCGCGTATCGCCGTCGCGGGCGGTTCGATGCGGCCTGCTTCGACGCGGAACGCGATTCGGTCACTGTCGGTTCACCTCCATTCCGCGTCCATCCTGTCAGCACCGGCCACGGATTCGGAATCCGTCCGCAGATAAATGCTACGGGCCCGTTGTATTGTCCGATCGTAATTGCTACGGTTGCGTTGTATTCGCCGCTCAGGGAAGGCGAGCAGGCAAAGGAGCAGCAGATGGCCTTCGATCCGACCACACTTCGCCGGGACGACTACGGTTTCTTCGGCCCCGATTCGCCCAGTTGGAAGATCTGGACCGCACCGACCGCCGTAATCGGCTTCCAGCGCGCGGTCGTCCTCGAGCATTTCGATCCATTTCTGACCGCGGCCGTCGCCGACTCGCAGGGCATCTACACCGATCCGCGCAGCCGCCTCGACCACACCTTCGCCTACTTCCTGCTCGTCGCGATCGCCGACGGCCGCACCGCCATCCAGGCCTCGGAACACCTGATGCAGGTGCACGCCCCGATGACCGGCATCGAACCGATCAGCGGTAAGCGCTACAGCGCGAACAGCCCGGAAACCCAGCTGTGGATCCACATCACCGGCTGGCATTCGGTACTCAAGGCTTACGAGGTCTTCGGACCAGGGCCGCTCGGCCCCGAGGAGGAGGCGCGCTACTGGCAGGAGTGCGGGATCGCCGCCGAGCTGCAGAGCTGCAAGCCGGAGGAGGTGCCGCGCTCGCGCGAGGAGGTGCGCGCCTACTTCGCGAAGGTCCGCCCGCGCCTGTGCACCTCCGAGCGTGCCGAGGAGGGCATGCATCACCTGCTGTGGACCTCCCCGCGCAATGGCGCCGGGATCAGTTATGCCCTCGGCAGTCGGTTGCTATCGCTGGCTTCGGTTGCCACGCTGCCGAAGTGGATGCGTAAGCTCGGTCGCTTCGATCGGCCCGGAATCGTGGATCTAGCGGTTCACCCGGCCGCCAAGATCATCGTGTGGGGCACGAAGGCGTTCAACTCGTTCGGACTGATCGTCGCCGCGCCGTACATCGCGCCGATGGCGGGTCAGATTCTGGAACAGCATCTGAAGGGCGAATCGCCGACGCGACCGGAGACGGTTACGCCGAGCGAGGCGCGGCGGTTGTACGGCGGGCGTGGGCGGCGTGCGGTCGCCGGTGCGAGCTAGCGCTGCCCCCCGAATTCCGTTCAGGGATAATCGAACCGGCTGCCGAGATAGGCTCGCGATCGCTGCGAAATTCGCCTGATGCAGCGCATCCATCCTTCCAATGGTCCGACCGCATCGTCCGGTCCGGCGGCCAGGGCGCAACGCGGTGGTGTTGACCGCCGCAGGGTCGCCTTGTTGCCGGGGTGGATGTCGTACAGCTACGAGATATGTTGCGCAGCTGGCGAATCCGCATTCCACCGGTCAGCCCGCAACGCGGCGGCGAGCTTCCTCGATGCGATTGATATTGACCTCGATCCAATCGCGCAGCGCGGCAATCGGAGTGCGCAGGCTGTGGCCGAGGTCGGTGAGGTCGTAGTCGACGCGGGGCGGAACCGTGGGATGCACTGTGCGCGTGACGAATCCGTCGGTCTCGAGTTGCCGCAGCGTTTGGGTGAGCATCTTCTGCGAGATGCCCTCGATGCGGCGGTGTAGATCGGTGTAGCGCATGGTTCCGTCGGCGAGGGCGTCCACGATCAGCACGGTCCATTTGCCCGCGACATGGTCGAGCACCTGTCGGGTGGGGCATTTCGCCGAGTAGACATCGGCAGGCAGCCCACTGGCCTCGATCACCGTACGCACCTTTTGGAGTGTAGCGCACCAACAAGTGCTGTCTTCCCATTAGTGCGCCACTCTCCAATAGTAAGAATCATGAACGCACAAACACTTTCGGTTCCCGCCGCGATCCGCACTCGCCGCACCACCCGCCACTACCGCCCGGATCCGGTGCCGCCCGAACTGCTCGCCGAACTGCTGGATCTGGCGGTGGAGGCGCCCACCGCCTGGAATATGCAGGACCGTTCGATCGTGGTGGTGACCAGCGCATCCGGTCGCCGCGAACTGTCGAACGCCGCCTTCGGCCAGCCGCAACCGCTGGAGGCGCCGGTGGTGCTGGTCTTCGTTGCCGAGACGACAGCCTGGGCGGCGGAGAACACCGATATCGCCGAACTGGCAGTTCGCAATGGCGCGTGGAATGCGGAGTTCACCGCGATGTTCGCCGCGCGCGCCGAATTCCACTCGCTGCGCGAGCGCGGACTGCTCCGCGAGAACGCCGTGAAGAATGCGATGATCGCCGCGACCTACGTCATGCTCGCCGCCACCAGCCTCGGTCTGTCCTCCGCGCCGATGAACGGCTGGGACCCGAACCTGGTCAAGCAGGCCATCGGCATCGATGACCGTCCCGACCTCGCCATCGCGGTCATGGTCGCGGTCGGCTACAGCGACACCACCCCGCCGCACCCGGGCCGTCGCCCACGCGAGCGCATGGTATTCGCCGAACGCTATCCGTCGAGCTGACTCCGCATTCGGCGCTGATACGTCGGGGCAGCCGATTCCTTTCCGCAGCGGCCGGGGTCTACATGGTGGAAGGAGCGGCCCGCTGGACGGGCCGGTCTCGATCACGCACCGAGAAAGAAGGCTGATCACGATGAGCATCCCCGCCACCATGCGCGCCCTGCGGCAGACCTCCCTCAACGGTCCACAGGACATGTGTCTGATCACCGACGCGCCGGTGCCGGTGCCCGGCCGGGGCGAGGTCCTGATCCGGGTCGGCGCCGCGGGCGTCAACTTCGCCGATATCTCGCGGGCCTACGGCACGTTCCTGGGCGGCCCGCGGCCGCCGTACCTGGCGGGTTTCGAGGCTGCCGGCGAGGTCGTCGCCGTGGGCGACGCGGTGACCGGCCCGCAACCGGGAGCCCATGTCGTCGGCGTCGGCGACGGTGCTTTCGCCGAGTACATGGTGCTGCCCGCGGCCGCGGCAGTGCCGGTGCCCGCGGGTTGGACGGCACCGCAGGCGCTGGGTCTGGTCGTGAACTGGCCCACCGCGTTGGCAGCACTCAGGCCTCTGGGCGGCATCGCCGCAGGGCAGACCGTGCTGATCCACGCCGCGGCGGGCGCGACCGGCCAAGCCGCGGTCAGGATGGCCGAGCACTACGGCGCGACGGTCATCGCCACCGCCTCGCCGGGCAAGCACGAGACGGTGCTGGCACTGGGCGCCGACCACGTGCTGGACTCCCTCGGCGGCGACCTCGCCGCCGAGGTGCTGCGGCTGACCGGCGGCGCCGGTGCCGATCTGGTGTTGGAGTCGGCGGGCGGGGCCACCTTCGCCGCCAGCCTGGCCGCCACCAAGCGGGTCACCGGTCGGGTCGTCGTCTACGGCGTGGCGGGCGGCGAAGCCGCGATCACCAACTGGGAGCTGGTGTACAAGCACCAGGTCCAGATCATCGGTCTCAATATCGGCGTGCTGATCCAGTCGGCACCGCAGCTCTTCGGTGAGCTCATGGGTGAGCTGTCCGCGCTCATCGCCGCCGGCGTGCTCACCCCTGGCCGCCCGACCACGTACGAACTGGCCGACGGCTCGAAAGCGCTCGCGGAACTGGAAGCCAGGGCCACCGTCGGCAAACTGGCTCTGCTGCCCTGAAACCCCAGCCATCCCTCGAGCTGAGGAGCGGAACAAGTGAGCACAGAAATGCAGAACCGGCAGACCACCGCGCATATGGCGCGATTCGTGGTGATGTACGACAAGCCGTCGGATATCGAGGCGTTCGAACGTCACTATCGCGAAGTTCATATTCCGCTGGCCAAGCAGCTTCCCGGCCTGCGGCGATACACGATCAGCCACGATGCGATGCCGGTGATCGGCGAGCCCTGCTACCTGGTGGCAATGCTCGACTGGGACGACATGGAATCGCTTGGCGCGGCGCTGGGCTCCGAAGCCGGCGACAGGACGGCCGAAGACCCCATCACGAATCTTTCCCGATACACCACGATTCGCGGCATGATCGTCCAACTCGAAGACACGTGATCACCCCCGCGCCCTGCCGGTGACGTCACAGGCGGTTGCCTCCGCCTGAATACCGGCTGACCTGCGGTTCGATTCCTTCGCCGCGGCGTGGCGGTCGTAATGGGCGACAGTCCCGACCAGCGGGGCCGGTCGTGAGAAGGAGCAGCCCATGGTGTGCAAGCAGTCGATGGTGGTGCAGTTGTACCGGCGGTTGACGGTTCCGGCGGCCGACCTGTGCTGGACGGCCCGACGCCGACCCGCGGACCGGCTTAGGCTCGCCGCATGACGTCGCACGCGGGGACGGCACCGAACCGAGACCACTTCGTCGCCGAGACCGAGCGGTTCCGCCGGGAGCTGTTGGCGCACTGCTACCGCCTGGTCGGCTCGGCGCACGATGCCGAGGATTTGGTGCAGGAGACCTATCTGCGGGCGTGGCGGTTCTACGGCGGCTTCGACGGCCGCGCGTCGATTCGGTCCTGGCTCTACAAGATCGCTACCAATGTCTGCTTGACGGCGTTGCAGCGGCAGCGGATCCGGGTGCTGCCCTCGGGGCTGTCCGGTCCCTGCGACGGACCCGACCGTCCGCCGAGTTCCGTTGCGCCGGACGAGGTCTCGTGGCTGGAACCGCTGCCGGACAGATGGATCGCCCCGGCCGACGACGATCCGGCCGCAGTGGTAGTCGCACGCGAGTCGCTGCGGCTGGCACTCATCGCAAGCCTGCAGCATCTGCCCGCCCGCCAGCGCGCGATCCTCATCCTGCGCGAGGTGCTGGCGTTCTCCGCGGCCGAGACCGCGGAGATCCTCGACACCACCGCGGCCGCGGTCAAGAGCGGTCTGCAGCGCGCCCGCGCTCGGCTCAACGAGCTGGAGCCGGAGCCCGAGGAACTGCTCGAACCAACCGACCAGCGGGCACGCGCGCTACTCGACGGCTATATCGCGGCCTTCGAGCGCTCCGACGCCAACCTGTTGGAACAGGTGCTACGGACGGACGCCACGCTGGAAGCGACGCCATTCCGCGAATGGCAGGCGGGCCGGGCGATGTGCATCCACATGCTCGACGCGTACGTGCTCGGCACGCCGGGCGACTGGCGGATGATCCCCACCACTGCCAACGGCCAACCGGCAGCCGTTGTGTACCGCCGGGACGGGGATGGCGAACTCCGGGCGAGCGGCACCGTGGTGCTGGCCCCGACCGCCGCCGGTGTGTCCCGGGTGATCGCGTTCGAGGATCCCGCACTGGTCGCGACGTTCGGATTCCCGGATGTGCTCGCGGACTGACCCTGGCTCGGCGTACCGACGGCACACCGGGGCGACCGCCAGCACGATCCAGCGCAGCCGGCGGGATTTACTCGGCGGCGGCGTCTCGGGCGCGGCGGCGGCGCGGCTCCGCCCGCGGTGGACGCATCGCCGCGGCGCGACCGGCGTCGGTATTCGGCGGCGGGGTGTCCTCGTCCTGACCGGAGGCCGCACCCACGACGCGGTGCATGCTCGGCGGCATGCCGCAAGAACGAGCCTGCGGGGCTGGTCATCGGCGCAGCACCCGACGGAGGGCGTTCCGCCAGTGGGTTACGTCGGGAGGGGTGGTGTCGCGAGGTGAAAGTCGTTGCGCCTCAGCCGACATCGCGGAATGGCGGTGACGCATAGGCTGCACCTCGGCCTATGGATGCCGCCTTGACGGGGCGAGTCGCCGATGGGCAGACTGGGCCGATATCGCGCCCGGTCGAGTCGACGGGCATTCCGGTTCATGGACGAAATTGGGGGTAGACCATGGGTATTCATCGTGCCGTCATGACGTTCGCGCTGCTGGGCGCGGTATTCACCGGTGCGACGGCGTGCTCGGACGAGCCCGCCGCGACCAGCCCGGTAGCGGTGTCGACCACGGTGGCCCCGGCGCCGACCGCCCTCGGCCCGCTCGGCTTCGGCAAGCTGCGACTCGGGATGAACCGCGCCGAGGCCGAGGCCACCGGGGAAATCGCCGCCTTCGCCGACACCAACGATCCGCCCGGCTGCGGCCGATACACCGCGCGCGCGGGCTGGCAGGGCTTTACCAATAACGGCGAAATAGTCGCGATCATGCCCGGCAGACTTGCGGCCCGCACCCCCGAGGGCATCGGCGTCGGCTCCACCGTCGACGAAGTCCGCGCCGCCTATCCGACGCTCGAGATCGGCTACAACTGGAGCTCCGCCGCGGTCCCCGACCACTCCGCACACTACGGCTTCCTCGGCATCTACCGGAATATGCCGGCCGATGCCAAGGTCACCCAGCTGATGCTCTACAACGACAGGGACACCTGCCACAACTAGTGCGTCGGCACCGCCGGATACGGCGAAAGTCGTTGCGTCTCAGCTGACGCCGAGGGTGTTGATGGTGGCGGCGATGAAGACGATGGCGGCGCCGAGGATGCTCAGCGCGGCAACATCGAAGGGCTTGCTACGCACCGCGAGCAGTCCGACCCGCGCGGTCGGCAGGCACAACCGGAATGTGGCCGCGAGCAGTGTCGCACCGCCGAAGAACAGCGCGCCACGACGCCACCGGTCCCAGGCCACGAAGACGACCGCGAGCAGAATGACCGCCGTCACAACCAGCATCGGCAGGTGGCAGCGCAGGAACTGCTCACCAGGGCTGTTCCTGTCGGACTGCCGCTCGCTGGCAGTCGAGTCCACGTCGGTCACGCCCCGATTCTTGCAGACGGCCCGCCGCCGCTCGCAGCAGTACGATGCGTCGGCGCATCCACGCACCGAGTGGCCGTTCATAGCTACTGTCCCGCAATAGGTTTCGTGGCAAGTGGCACGTGTTAAATCAGACATTGCCCCCACCTACTACGCGGCGTAGTTTCAACATGAAGAATCCATCCGGCACAAGGGGGTACGGACAATGCGAGCACTGACCCGGATTCGGCACTATGTACGGGCGCTTCGGCAGGCGAAACGGAACCGATCCGACCTGTTCGGCTGGCTCATCCGCCGTCCACAGATCCTGTTCGGCACGGTTGGCTACGAGACAGCAATGCTGTTCAGCAACCAATTGGATCCGAAGCTCAAGGAACTGGCCGAACTGAAGACCGCCGGGCTGGTGAACTGCGAGTTCTGCCTGGATATCGGCTCGGCACTGGCGCAATCGAGCGGTCTCACCGAACAAAAGCTCGTCGACCTGCCGCGCTACCGCACCAGCGATGCCTACACCGACCTGGAAAAGCTGGTCATCTCCTTCGCCGAGGCCATGACCGCCACCCCCGCCGTCGGCATCGACGACCTGCGCGCCCAATTGCTGACCCACCTGTCCAAGGCACAGTTTGCCGAGTTGGCGGCCACCATCGCCTGGGAGAACCAGCGCGCCCGGCACAACCAGGGGCTCGGCGTCCGCCCGACCGGTATGGCCGAAGGCGGGGCATGCGCCCTGCCGGAGCGCCCGGCGAAGTAGACCACGCCGTTCCCGGCCAGCCCGGCCGACCTGGTTGACTGCACTGGTGCTCCGTCTGATGTTTCACGATTAGAACATCGTCTACGGTTTGACTCATTGATGGCGCGGGCGCGGACGGTGGCACGCCCTTAGAATCAGCGTTATGACCGCAGCGCATGACTACGACGACCTGCACAGCTTGGTCGATCGGCTCACGCCGGACCAAGCACATGCACTGCGCGCCGTCGCCCTACAACTAGTCGTCTCTGATGCCACTGAACGTAGCCCAGCAAGTGAACTGATCGGTGAGCGGCGCAGGCGTCTCTCCTTCGCAGGCTTGATGCATGCCGAGTCCGATCTCGCCGCGAAGTCAGAGGAAGTCCTGCGCGAGGAACGTGGTGGGCAAGCCGAGTGATCGTCTGCGACACAGGCCCACTCGTTGCGGTACTCAATAGCAACGACGCCGATCATCGACGCTGTCTGGATCTCCTCGAGCTGCACGCTGGGCCGCTACTCATACCCGGCCCGGTGCTTGGAGAGGTCTGCTATTTCCTGGAAACTCGCGTCGGACCGGAGGCTGAGGCCAAATTTCTGGAATCAATCGCGAACGACGAAATCAAACTGGTCGATCTCACACGGATTGATCTTCTGCGGATGGCCGAACTTGTCCGGAAGTATGCCGACTTCCCGCTGGGAGCAGTCGACGCGTCTGTCATCGCCGTCGCCGAACGATTCGATGTGGGCGAGGTGGCAACCTTGGATCGGCGACACTTCAGCGCCGTCCGAACCCGCCACCGCGCACCGCTTCGGCTACTGCCCGACTAACCAACTCCTGTTCCCAAGCCTTAGCGCCCCGGCCTCGCCGTGAGTGGGAGCAGGGCGGGCGGTAGGTCGGCGAACCAGCTGTGCAAGCACCTGGTTGACTGCACTGGTGTTCCGTCTGATGTTTCACGAGCCAGTCATCCCGGGTAATACCGGCAATGCGATTCGCCTGGTCGCCGGAACGGGGTGTGAGCTGCATCTGATCGAGCCATTGGGGTTCGATCTTTCGGAGGCGAAGTTGCGGCGGGCGGGATTGGATTACCACGATCTGGCTTCGGTGACGGTGCACAAGAATCTCGCGGCGGCATGGGATGCGGTGCGGCCCGAGCGGGTGTTCGCGTTCACGACGCAGGCGAGCAGGCGGTATACAGATGTGGCGTATCGCGAGGGTGATGTGCTGCTGTTCGGCACCGAACCGACGGGGTTGCCCGCGGAGGTGCTCGACGATCCGCACGTCACCGACCGACTGCGCATTCCGATGCTGCCCGGTCGCCGCTCGATGAACCTGTCCAATGCCGCCGCCGTCACCGTGTACGAGGCTTGGCGCCAGTCCGGTTTTCCGGGCGCGGTATAACGCCTGTGCCGGAATGAGTTTCAGCGGTCGACCTCGAAGCGTTTGAAGCGCGAGGTCGCGCCCGCGGCGAGGCGGACGGCCGATTTGGGAACGCCGTAGTGTTCGGCCAGGAGTTCGATGGCGGCCTTGTTCGCCTTGCCTTCCACGGCGGGAGCGCGGACGTACAGCTGCAGGGTGCCGTCGTCGAGGATTTCGACGAGTGGGCCCTTACGGCTGTTCGGTTTGATCGTTGCCCTGACCACCGTCGGCACCTGTATCTCCTATCGTCCCAGTACTTTTCGCCGTCCCAGCGCCTTTCGCCGTGTCAGTGCCCTTCGCCTTGTCAGCGCCCGCACCCGTCCCGGCACTCACACCTGCGTCGGCACCCTCCGCTGCCGTTGCGCCAGCACGGACCAGCGCTGCGGAGGTATCGGCCCCGCCGGTGGATTCTTCCGGACTCGCGGCCCCACCCTTGCGCACACGCCGTACGCCCCGCACCACACCCCACACCACCGCGCCGATCGCCACGACGAACCCGAGCCACGGAATCGCCTTCCCGGTGAATACGACCGCGTCCTTCAGCCAATCCACCAGCGAATGCCAGCCGGAGACGATGCCGTCCCAGAAATTGGACGGACCCGCATCGGACTTCTTGTCCTCGGTGGTGATTTCGATGGTGAGTGTGGACAGCGCGACCTGATCGTCGAGATGGCGCTTCTGCGCGGTGAGGCTGTCGAGTTCGCCTTGACGACTCGACAGCGCCTGTTCGGCGGCAATGAGATCCGCGGTATTGGTCGCCCCGGCGATGAGCGCGCGCAGCCGGTCGACCGAGGCCTGCAGCGCCTTGATCCTGGCGTCGAGGTCTTCCCACTGCGTGGTG
Source organism: Nocardia sp. NPDC004604 (assembly GCF_040609795.1). Classification (NCBI taxonomy): domain Bacteria; kingdom Bacillati; phylum Actinomycetota; class Actinomycetes; order Mycobacteriales; family Nocardiaceae; genus Nocardia; species Nocardia sp. NPDC004604. The sequence continues at coordinate 7,975 of NZ_JBEXLC010000130.1, read as the reverse complement.
ACGTCATCGCGGTTGGTGCTCATCCGGGTGACCCGGCCGACGCCACTGAGGCCGTCGATGAATTTATCCGTCTTATCCGCGGGCACCCGAACGGTGAGCGTGGCCTCCGGATCGGTGTCGTCGGTCCCTGGCTGCTCGGTGCGGCTGTCGACCCGCCCGCCGACCTCGCGCACCCGATCGGTCACCTGACCGGCCGCCTTGATCGGATCCCCCGCGGTGATATCGACGCTGCCGGTAATGACCTCCTTGCGCGACTCGACGGTGTTCCCGCCGGTATCGCCCTTCGTCGGGGATCCCTCGCGCAGGCTCGGCGGCGGCGCCATCGGCGCGATGGTCGCCAGGCTCGACCGCCCCGAACCGGTACTGTCGCCGCCCTTCTCATCACCACAGCCGACCAGCAACGTCACACCCAGCAGGCCGATCACCAGCACAGCAAGCTTCCGCATGGACGCAGGGTAGCCGCTGTAGTGCCTTCGGTCACGAAGCTCGTCGCGGGCCGTCCGCCGAGGTCGGAGCGATACCGACCAGTTCGACGAGGAATCGTTCGATCTGAGCGGCGAGCGGCGGCCAGATCGGATATCTTCCGCCTCGACGAGGGCAAGCTGGTCGAACACCGGGATGTCATCCAGCCGGTCCCGGAGCAGGCCGTCGATGCAAACGGAATGTTCTGAGCATCAACGGAAGTCGCGCGACTTCGAGTCGATGCGGAGGTCCATGCGCTGTAGATGTTCGGCGACGACGCTGACCGCGCCCTCGGCGTTCTGGACCCGGCCGCGAATGAGCAGGGCGGTGGCGCTCTGGGCCAAGCGGCGGTAGCGGGTCCAGAGGCCGACGGAGCAGACGACATTCACCATGCCGGTTTCGTCCTCCAGGTTGAGGAAGGTGACACCGGCGGCGGTGGCGGGACGCTGGCGGTGCGTGACAGCGCCGCCGACCAGGACACGGGAGCCGTCGGGCACATCGAGCAGTCCGGCGGCCGGGATGACGCCGAGCGCATCCAGTTGGGGGCGTAGGAATTCGGTGGGATAGCTGCCCGGAGAGACGCCGGTGGCCCAGACGTCGGCGGCGGCCAATTCGAGTTCGCTCATACCGGGCAGAGCCGGTGCGGTGGTGGCGGCGCCGGTGCCGGGGAGGCGGTCGGGGCGCTCGCCCGCCGCGGCGCCCGCCGCCCACAGCGCCTCGCGGCGGGTGCTGCCGAGACAGCCCAAAGCGCCTGCGGTGGCGAGGGATTCGGCTTGGGCAACGGTGAGTTCCACCCGTCCGGTCAGGTCGAGAAATGAGGTGTACGGATCCGTCGAGCGGGCAGCGACAATGCGTTCGGCAAGGTCGGTGCCGATGTGCCGGATCGCCGCGAGACCGAGACGCACCTCCGTACCGCGGTTTTCGAGGGTGGGTTCGGCACGGCTGGCGTTGATATCGGGGCCGTGCACCAGAACGCCGTGCCTGCGGGCGTCGGCAACCAATGACTGCGGGGAGTAGAAACCCATCGGCTGGGCGCGCAGCAGTCCGGCACAGAAGGCCGCCGGATGGTGCAGTTTGAACCATGCCGAGTAGAACACGATCGAGGCGAAGCTCTGCGAATGGCTTTCCGGGAAGCCGAAATTCGCGAAGGCGTAGAGCTTCTCGTAGATGCGGTCGGCGACATCCCCGGTAATGCCGTGCAGATCGCGCATGCCTTGATACAGCCTGCCCTTGAGGCGCTCCATGCGTTCCGGGGAGCGTTTGGAACCCATGGCACGGCGCAGCTGATCGGCCTCGGCGGCGGTGAAACCGGCGACATCGATGGCCATCTGCATGAGCTGTTCCTGGAACAGCGGCACGCCGAGCGTGCGTTCCAGCGAATTCTCCAGCGCCGGATGGTCATAGCGCACCTTCTCGAGGCCATTGCGGCGCCGGATGTAGGGGTGCACCGAGCCACCCTGGATCGGGCCGGGGCGGATCAGCGCCACCTCGACCACCAGGTCGTAGAACTTCCGCGGCCGCAGTCGGGGCAGGGTGGCCATCTGCGCCCGCGACTCCACCTGGAACACCCCGACCGAATCGGCGCGCGAAAGCATGTCGTAGACGGCGGCTTCGGTCAGGTCCAGCTTGTGCAGCTCAACCGTTTCGCCCTTGTGCTCGCGCACCATATCGATCATGTAGTGCAGCGCGGAGAGCATGCCGAGGCCGAGCAGATCGAACTTCACCAGATCTATTGCGGCACAATCATCTTTATCCCACTGCAGCACGCTGCGACCGGGCATGCGCGCCCACTCGACCGGGCAGACATCGGCGATGGGCCGGTCACAGATCACCATGCCACCGGAGTGGATGCCCAGATGCCTCGGCAGACCCTCGATTTCGGCGGCCAGCTCCAGCACTTCGGCGGGAATATCGGTGCCGTTCTCGGTCCCGACTCCCGTCCAGCGGCTGACCTGTTTACTCCAGGCATCCTGCTGTCCAGGCGAAAAGCCCAGTGCGCGTGCGGCATCGCGGACCGCGGACTTACCGCGATAGGTGATCACATTCGCCACCTGAGCGGCATACTCCCGGCCGTACCTGGTGTAAACGTGCTGGATCGCTTCTTCGCGGCGATCGGATTCGATATCGACGTCGATATCGGGTGGGCCGTCGCGCTCGGGTGCGAGGAATCGTTCGAACAGCAGGTCGGCGGCGACCGGATCAACATTGGTGATGCCGATCGCATAGCAGACGGCCGAATTGGCCGCCGAACCCCGGCCCTGGCACAGGATGTCATTGTCCTTGCAGAAGCTGACGATATCGTGCACCACCAGGAAGTAGCCCGGAAACTTCATCCGGTTGATGATCGCGAGTTCGTGCTCGATCTGCCGATACGCCTTGGGATTTCCCTCCGGCGGGCCGTAGCGCCGAGCGGCGCCCGCCAGGGTGAGTTCACGCAGCCACGACGCCTCGTCATGGCCAGCGGGCACATCGAACGGCGGCAGCTTCGGCGCGATCAACTTCAGATCGAAGGCACATTCGCGGGCCAGCGTCACCGCATTCGCCACCGCCTGCGGACAGGCGGCGAACAGCTGCGTCATCTCCGCACCGGAGCGCAGATGCGCACCGCCGGTCGGCGCCAGCCAGCCAGCGATCTCGTCGAGGCTCCGGCGCGCCCGGATGGCCGCGAGCGCCATGGCGCGGCGACGCTGCGCGGGTGCGGCGAAATGGGCTCCGGTGGTGGCCAATACGGGCAGGCCGAGGCGGTCGGCGAGTGCGATCAGGAGGGCGTTGCGTTCGTCGTCCTCGGGGATGCCGTGGTGGGTGAGTTCCACGCTCACCCGGTCGCTGCCGAAGCGCTCGGTCAGATCGCACAGCGCGGCCTCCGACCGCACGAGCCGGGTATCCCCCGCCCGCAGATCGTGGTCGAGGGCTTGGCGCACATGGCCTTTGCGGCAGCCGGTCAGGATGTGCCAGTGCCCGTCCGCCGCCGCGGTGAGCGCGTCCAGGTCGTAGCGCAGGATGCCCTTCTCGCCCGCGGCCATATGCGCTGCCGCGATCTCGCGGGACAGGCGACGGTAGCCCTCTTGGCCGCGGGCCAGGACCAATAGATGCGGACCGGCCGGATCCGGCGCACCGGTACGCGGCATCGAATCCGGGGCGCCCGCATGGCCCTCGGCCACCGGACCACGCACGGACCGACCGCGCCGCACGGACTCCGAGCTCCCCTGCGATCCGAGCGACAACTCCGATCCGAAGACCGTCGGCATACCCCATTCCCTGGCCGCCTCGGCGAAGCGCACGGTTCCGTAGAAGCCGTCGTGGTCGGTGAGCGCAATCGCCTCCAGCCCCAGCCGCACCGCCTCCTCCACCAGCTCCTCCGGCTGACTCGCACCGTCGAGAAAGCTGTAGGCCGAATGCGCGTGCAACTCGGCGTAGGGCACCACCGGTGCACCGGTTGGTTCGACCGGCTCGGCCCGATACTCCCCGCGCTTGCGCGACCACGCCGGACTGTCGCCACCGTCGCCGGGATACATCGCATCCGGATTCGTCCGGCCGGGACGCCCGGAGAGCACCCGCTCCATCTCCGCCCAGGTCGGCGGGCCGTTGCTCCAACCCATGACACATCACCTCCTCACATAGTCGAACATACATTCGAATTGCGAGGGAGGTGTGGACACCCGCCGAATCAGGCGGCCGGGAGCGGCTCCGTCGACTTCCCGGCCAGCGCGGCCTCGACCTTGCCCAGACTCGAGCGGATCACGGCGCCATAGGCGTCGTTGGCGAGGACATCGAGATGGCCCCGCGCGATGGTCAACTGCATATAGGCCACATCGAAGTCACCCACGCGACGATGACTGTCGGCGAGGTTCAGGTAGAGCGAGGGCAGGAATCCGCGTAGCCCCTCATCGAGCGGAACGCCGGGGCCGAATACCGCGGCCAGCGCGCGCTGATCCCAGCGCAGCGCATCTTCGGCCGCATTCTGCAGATCGGCAAGGTGATGCGCAATCACACAGCGCTGCAACGGATCTCCACCGTCGCCGAGCTCGTCCCACAATCCCTCCAGCATTCGCCGCGCCGCCTCCGGATCACTGCCGGAGAGCCGCACCGCGGCAAAGACTTCCGCCATCCGATCGTCCGCCATGCGCAGAGTATCGCACATATGTTCGATAGATTCGAGGCCGACTCGAACACCTCGGCGCGCCCCCGGTTCGAACGCTCGACGTGACGAACCGCACTTGGCAGGTAAACTTACTTCAGAGTAAGTTCATGCCAACTCGACCTGCAAAGGAGCAGCGATGACCCGAGCTTCCGCTGACGACACCCACCTGCGCGGGCAGATCCGGCGCAGCCGCGACCTCACGGGGCGGCATGTGCTCATCACCGGCGCGTCCTCCGGCATCGGCCGGGCCGCCGCGCTGGCCGTCGCGGACAAGGGCGCCATCGTCTTCCTGCTCGCCCGGCGCGCCGACGAACTGGCGGCCGTGGTCGAGGAGATCCGGGCCGAGGGCGGCACCGCCTACGGATACCAATGTGACGTAACCGATTCCGATTCCGTCGACCGCACCGTCAAGACCATCCTGGACGAATACGGCCACGTCGACATGCTGGTGAACAATGCGGGCCGCTCCATCCGCCGCGCCATCCACCGCTCCACCGACCGGCTGCACGATTTCGAACGCACCATGGCGGTCAATTACTTCGGCGCACTGCGATTGACACTGGCGCTGCTGCCGCAGATGCGCGAGCGCAAGTTCGGCCACATCGTCAATATCAGCAGTGCCGGCGTGCAGGTGGCTACCCCGCGCTTTTCCGCCTATCTCGCGAGCAAGGCGGCGCTGGATAAGTTCACCGAGGTCGCCGCGGTCGAAACCATGGCCGACGGCGTCACCTTCACCACCATCCACATGCCGCTGGTGCGCACCCCGATGATCGCACCGAGCGGTGATCAGGGACCGTCGGAATCGCCCGAATGGGCGGCGGCCACCATTGTGCGCGCGCTGACCGAACGGCCCAAGCGCATCGACGTACCGCTGGGCACCTTCGCCGAATACGGCGCGCTGCTCGCCCCGAAGATTCGCGACCGCATCCTGCACCGCTACTACCGCGCCCTGCCCGATTCACCCGCCGCCAAGGGCGAGCAGGTGGATGCCGCGGACGACGAACCCGCGCAGCCCCCTGCTCCGCGGCGTGAACCGCGTCCGCTGTCGCCCGCCCGCCGGGTTACCGGCACCGCCGTGCGCCGCGCCGCCCGCTGGGTCCCCGGCACCCACTGGTGATCCCGCGACCTTCATCCCGCAGGGGGCGATAAAGGTCGCCGCGAACGGGATATGGCCGCGGTGGCTTTCGAAGACCGCCGCGGCCATGTCCCGTTCGGCGTTCTCAGCCGGAGACGAGGCTGTTGACCGCGCCTGTGGTCAAAGACTGGATCCGGTCGGCGACGAGCGCGGTGACGGGTTTCGGGGCGGCACCGCAACTGGCCTGGCGCGGAGGCAATCCGACGGTATGAACCGTCACGCGCCAGCGGCGGCCGTCGCGATGGGTTACCACCGCGACCCCGGCGAGGGTGGGATCGGTTGCGGCGGAGTCTGTTTCGAGTCCGACGGTGAGATCACCGACGCCCGCCGAAACCTGTTCGCGTACCGCGATTTCGGCGACCTGCTCGACCGGCCCATGCCCGCTGCGACCGCGCAGACCGGCCAGCGAGACGGTGCCGCGGCGCGCGGCCTCGACCGCCGCGATGGCGGCCGCGGTATCGACGCGGCCATAGGTCAGACCGGAGGGCAGCAGCACCATGGCCGGAGCGAAACGATGGCCGCCGGTGTGCGAGCACTCCCAGACCTGGTCCGGATAGTCCGCGGCCAGATTTGCGGCGATCGGGCGGCCGAACAGCGCACAGCATTGATCGCGTTTCCCGTGCGCGCAGACCAGGATCAACGGATCATGCACGGGCGCGCCGATTCCCGGCGGCGGTCCGTTCAACAGTCGCAGGTCCAGCTCGAGCAGCTGCTTCAGATCGGTGATCTCGAAGCGCTCACACCAGGAGCCCTGCGCACCCGAACTGGCGAGCAAAACCGTTCGGGTGCCGGTGAATTCGCTGCGTCCCGGTCGCCGGATCAGCGTCGGGCGCGCCTTCGCCGCGGACGTGCGGGCGGCGAGTTCGGCGGTGATCTCCCGGCCGAGCACCTCGTCACCGATCACATCCCGCCCCCACGCACCCGGCTGCTCGACGCACAGCCACCCCGTCACCCGAGTTGCCGTGCCGGGCAGGGGCACATCGACCGCGGCCGCAGCCGAGCACAGCATTCCTTCGAATCCGGCCATCAGTCCAACGTCTGTCCGTCGACGAACCGCTGTACGCACTTCTCGATGCGCTGCGCCCTGGTCTCGGGTTTCCCGGCGTCGGCGAGCAAATAGCCGACGTCGGCGCGCTGTTGATTGCGTCCGGAGCCCTTTTTGGCGAAGCGCGGCCGGACCCCGTCCACCGAGGGGTGGTTGTCGACGAGACAGTCGCGGAACGACTGCTCGTCGGCGAGAAACAGAACCGGACGGTCTAGCACGGACATCGCTTCACTCTAGAATCCGCCACCCCGGGACCGCGCCACGCACGGCGAAATCCACGTCGATTGTGAGTCGGAACGCCGGGACCAGGGTGCGGCTCAGTACGCGGCAAGGAATGGCAGAACGGTGGCCTCGAATTCGCGGTAGCGGTCGCGGTGAATGCTGTGACCGCAACTGAAGGCGGCCACCGCGCAGTTCTGGATGGCGGTGCGCATGGTCGTCAGCTTTTCCGGATCGACCATGCCGCCGGGCCCGCCGCGCAGCACCAGGGTGGGCGCGGTGATATCGGAGAGCCGATCCCACCACTCCGGATTCGGTTTGCGGAACTGCTCGAGCGCGGTCCGCGTCATCGAGCGATCGAAGGCCAGCACCGCGCGCGGATGCCGGATCAGGCTGGTGGTGGCGTGCCAGAGTTCCGGAATCGTCGGAAAGCGACGGGTCAGCTTCACCTCTTCATCGCCCGAGCGCAGCGGCATCGGACACTCCTCGATGACCAGCCGCCGCACCAACTCGGGCCGCTCCTGCGCGACACAGGAGACCGCATAACCACCCAGCGAATGCCCGACCAGATCCACCGAATCCAATCCGAGCCGGTCACACAGGTTCAGCACGTCGACGCCGAATTCGGCGAACAGATACGACTCGGTATGCGCACTACGCCCGTGTCCGCGCAGATCGGGAATGATGACCCGCCGCCCGGACCGCACCAATGTGTGCGCGAACCGATCCCAGGTATGCCCGTCCCCGCCCATGCCGTGCACCAACACGACCGGCGTGCCAGCGCCGACCGCGGAATCCCGATAGGCGATCTGCACGCCGTCGAACGCAGCCCTGGTCACCGTGAGATCCACGATTTCCGAGGTTACCGGCTCTGTTATCGGCCGCGCGGGCGCGGCGTGTTCGCGGCCCCCTTGGTCTCGCGTCCGAGCCGTCGAGACTCGCGCCTTCGGCGCATGCGCTTCGACGACTCGGA
>NZ_JBEXLC010000129.1:0-25226 GCF_040609795.1 Nocardia sp. NPDC004604 | reverse complement strand
ATCTGCCGACACCTCTTTGATATATATCAGATAAAATAGATTTTAAATTACATGTTTCTAAATAGATTATTTTTACCCCGGTGTCGGCCGCGGCTGTGCGCATGCTGAGAATCAATGCTGTACACCAGCAAGAACTTTCGTTTGGAATAGTTACCGTTAGGATCAGGCCCCGTGGCTGACACGATGGTGTGGGCGGGGCAGCCGTCCGTCGAGGAATCCGAACCCGGGACGGCGCAATCGAACAGACGTGGGGGCTGGACCGGGCCGATCGCGCTGATCGCGGGCCTATTGGGCGCATTGTTCGCGGTGGCAGTGCCGCTGCTGCCGGTGCGCGTGGACGCGGCGACGCTGAGCTGGCCGCAGTCCGGTTCCGCGCGCAGTATCGAGGCGCCGCTGATCTCCTATGCACCACTGACTTTCGACGCGACCCTGCCGTGTACGGCGATCAACCAGCTCAGCGCCAAGGGCGGCACGCTGGTGGCGACCGGACCCAATGGCGCACCGGATCTCGAGCGATACGGATTCGTCGCGCGTGTACAGGCAGCGGCGGATGCCCCGGCGCGGCTGGATGTGGTGCTGCGCAACCAGGCATTGCTCAGTCTGCCGGTGGCCGAGTTGGTTCCGGGCTGTGAACTCACCGTGCATGCCGACAACACCACGGCCACAGCCACTTTGGTCGGATTCGAGATGCCCGGGTTCCCGGCAGTGCTCAATGGCGACTATCGGCCGCAGATGGTCGGCATCTTCAGTGATCTGGCCGCGGCCGACGGTGCGCACGTCAGCGCCGAACTCGACACCCGATTCTCGTCCACGCCCACGCCGCTCAAGCGCGCGGCGATCTGGCTGGCGGTGCTGTGCACGATTGTTTCGCTGGTTGCGCTGTACCGACTCGATCGGCGCGATGGTCGGCGGGTGCGCCGCTTCCTGCCGCAGCGCTGGTGGACCTTCTCGCTGCTCGACGCCGTGGTGCTCGGCACCATGCTGGTCTGGTACTTCATCGGGTCGACGACCTCCGATGACGGCTACCAGTTCGGTATGGCGCGCGCCTCGGGCGTCGCGGGCTATATGGCCAACTACTTCGCCTACTTCGGGGTGCCCGAAAATCCGGTCGGCACACCGTATTACGACCTGATCCGGATCATGACGCAGATCAGCACCGCCAGCCCGTGGGTGCGGCTGCCCGCGCTGTGCTGCGGTGTGCTGATGTGGCTGCTGCTCAGCCGCGAGGTGGCGCCGCGGCTCGGCGTCGCGGTGCGGCGCAACCGCGTCGCGATGTGGACCGGTGCGCTGGGCTTCCTCACCATCTGGCTGGCCTATGACAACGGACTGCGTCCGGAACCGCCGGTGGCGCTGGGACTTCTGCTCACCTGGTGTCTGGTCGAGCGCGCCATCGCGACCCGGCGGTTGCTGCCCGCCGGATTCGCGATCCTGGTCGCGGCCTTCGCCTGTACCGCGGGGCCCTCCGGCGTCATCTGTATCGCGGCGCTGCTGGCCGGATTGCGGCCGGTCGCCCGAATCATCATGGCCCGCATCGACACTCGGGGTTCGGCGCGCGTACTCGGTTACGCGATGCTGCTCGCACCGCTGCTCGCCGCCGGTGCTGTCGCGCTGGCGATCATGTTCGCCGATCAGCCGCTGGCGGCGATGTTCGAGATGAAGCGCATCCATCACATCGTCGGCCCGGATGTCGAGTGGTTCAACGACTATCTGCGCTACCAGTACCTGTTCCAGGGTGAGACCGACGGCTCCGTCGGCCGCCGGATCGGCGTGCTCGCGATGTTCGCCGGGCTCATCGCATGCGTACTCGTGTTGCTGCGCAAGGGCGGTCGCATCCCGCTGACCGCCGCTGGCCCGACCCGGCGCATTCTCGGTGTCACCGTCGGCGCGCTGCTGCTGATCATGGTCACGCCCACCAAGTGGACCCATCACTTCGGTGTCTACGCGGGGGTGGCCGGAGCCGTCGCGATGGTGACCGCCATGGCGGTCGCACCGCGGGTGCTGCGCGCGCCGCGCTACCGGGCCCTATTCGCCGCGGCGGTCGCGTTCCTGCTCGCGCTGGTGTTCTCCGGTCCCAATAAGTGGTGGTATGTCTCGTCCTACGGCATTCCGTGGTGGGATAAGCCGCCGGTGATCGCCGGGCTCGAGCTGAACAAGCTGTTCCTGCTCGCCACCGTCGCATTGCTCGCGGTGGCCGCATGGTGGCATGTGCACGCACCGGAACCCGGTACGCCGCACAAGGTTTCGCGGTTCGCGTGGCGGGTGTCGGTGCTGCCGCCGCTGACTATCGCGCTGGCGCTGCTCGTGGTCTGGGATGTCGGCTCCTTCGCCAAGGCGGCCGTGGTCCAGGGGCCGGCCTTCTCGCTCGCACGCTCGAATATCGAGGCGCTGACCGGGAAGACGTCCGGTTTGGCTGGACACGTACTGGTCGAATCCGATCCCAATGCGGGCATGTTGCAGCCGCTGACCGGCGACGCTGTGAGCACGCTTACAGGCACCGGGACCGGATTCACCGGTGCGGGCGTGGCGGCCGATCTGCGTCCCGATGACGATTCGAGTCCGACCGGCAGTATCGCCGATGCGTTGAGCAGCAAGTCGGCCTCGGAGAACACCGCTGGAACCGCCTCTCCCGCACTGCCTTTCGGACTGAATCCGGCGACCACGCCGGTGCTGGGCAGCTACGGCTCCGGTGATGCGGGCCCCGCCGACCTGACCACCGGCTGGTACCGGCTTCCCGACCCTGGCGACCGCACCGGCATTATCGCGCTGACCGCGGCGGGCCGGATCAGGTCGGTCGATGCCGACGGTATCGTCACGCCCGGGCAGACCCTCGAAATCGAATACGGCGCAACCGATTCCGCGATCACCGCGCAGCCGATGGGCAAGGTCACCCCGATCGATATCGGACCGGCGCCGTCCTGGCGCAATCTGCGCGTGCCGTTCACCGAAATACCCACTGGCGCAGACGTTATCCGCATTGTCGCGATCGACCGCGACCGCAACCCCAAACAGTGGCTGGCCGTCACCCCGCCCCGCGTTCCGCAGACCAGAACGCTGAATGAGGTTGTCGGCTCGCAGGTCCCGGTCCTCACCGACTGGATGGTCGGCCTGCAATTCCCCAACCAGCGCCCCTACGACCACCGCGACAATATCGCCGAAGTCCCTGCCTACCGCATCCTCCCGGACCGTCCCGGCGCCGAGATCACCACGCTATGGCAGAGCCATGACGGCGGCGGGCCGCTCGGCTGGTCCAATATGCTGCTGCGTCCACGCACCCTCGCCACCTACCTCGACCAGGACTGGCGGCGGGATTGGGGTGAACTGCAACAACTGACCCGCATCGACCCCAAGGCCGATAGCGCCGAACCCGAGATCACCCAGCAGGATCATTCCGGGCTGTGGACCCCTGGTCACATCAATACCGCCTACTGACCTCGCATGAGGTCGATGCGCGGCTAATGGTTGACGCTGTTGGTGGCGATCCGGGTCGCGAGGGCGGCCAGGTCATCGGCGGTGAAACCCGGGTAGCCGTGCAGGATTTCGCGCCAAGGGGCGGGAATGGCGGTGGCGCCCCAGCGGGCGCCGAGCAGACCGCCCGCGATGGCGGCGGTGGTATCGGTGTCCCCGCCCGCGCGGACGCAGAGTTCCAGAGCGCGGGGGAGGTGCTCGGGGCCGGAGGCGTCGGCGGTGGTGATGGCCCACCAGGCGGTCTGGAGGGCGTGCACCACCCAGCCGTTGTTCGAAAAGTCTTGCGGGGTACCTGATTCGGCTTGGTCGAGCAGATAGGTCCAGTAGGCGGCGCTGGGCGAGTCGTCGACGAAGGCGCGGACGCCGTCGAAGGTTCCGGTGAGCACCGCGTGCCGAATCGCGGCGGTCCAGATCTTGCAGGCCTCGATCGCCTGCTGGTCGTGATGGGTCAGCGTGCCGATCGCACCGGCCATCCGAACGCATTCCGCGGCGTCACCGAGATAGGCGAGGGCGACCGGCGCGGTGCGCATGAGCGAACCGTTGCCGCCGGTCTTGCCGTGCAATGACATGGCCTGCGTCTGCATCTCCCTGGCCGAGCGCGGACGCACCGCGAGCACGGCGCGGGTCTGGATGCCGATATCGGGCGGATCGGTATCGAACCACCGGACGAATCCGGCGGCCACCTCGTCGAGATCGATGCCGGACCCCTGATCGGCCGCCAGCGCGATGGCGATCGCCATGGAGGTGTCATCGGTCCACTGTCCAGGGGCCCACCGGCACGGTCCGCCGCCGATCATATCGATCGCGACATGTGTTCCCGGCCATGTGAATTCGTAGCCCGCACCGAGCGCATCGCCCGCCGCGGTACCGAGCAGCACGCCCGCCGCCCGATCGAGTTGCGCATCGTCCAGCATCAGAGAAAACCTTCCGGTCCCGCGGTGATCGCGGCCAATGTACCCGATGACCAGGGCAATTCCGTCCTGTCGGTATCGACAAGTGACGCTGTACAAATCTGTGCCCACACCACGAAACCAGGACTGGGAATAGCCGGTCAGTCGCGATCTGCGAAAGTCGACGGCTCGGGTTCGGCGGCCCCGGTGCCCAGCCGCCCGCGCCGCCGCCCACGCACCAGCGCATCGGCGGTGAAGATCGCCAGTGCGGCCCAGATGAGCGCGAATCCGGCCCACCGCGACGCGGGCATGGACTCATGCGCGACGGCCACGCCCCAAGCCATCTGGAGCGCCGGAGTGAGGTACTGCAGCAGTCCCATGGTCGAGAGCGGAACCCGTTGAGCGGCAACGGCGAACAGCAGCAATGGCAACAGGGTGACCGGACCGGTCGAGATCATCAATCCGGAATGCCCTATGCCGCTGGCGAATTCACTGCGACCGGTCACCGCGAACACGATCACGAAGGTCAATGCGAACGGCGCGGCCACCAACCCCTCGGCAGCGATGCCGTGCAGCGCGTCCAGCGGCATCACCTTTTTCACCAGCCCATAGGTGGCGAATGAGCAGGCCAGTGCCAACGCGATGAGCGGCGGCCTGCCGTAGTCGACGGTGAGCACCGCGACCGCCAGCGCACCGAGTCCGAGCGCCACCCACTGCGCCCTGGCCAGGCGCTCACGGAAGATCAGCACACCGAATGCCACTGTCACCAGTGGATTGATGAAATAGCCGAGCGCGCACTCCACCACATGTCCGGAGGTGACGCCGTAGACGTACACGCCCCAGTTGATCGACAGCGCGGCGATGGCCACCGCGGCCATCCGCCAGGTCCGCGCGCCGATCCCACGCAGCCCACCCAGCCGGCCGGTCACCGCGAGCACGACCAGCACCAGCACCACGGTCCACAGGATTCGCTGCGCCACCACCTCGGCCGGGTTGGCGAAGGCCAGTAGCCCGAAGTATGCGGGGAACATGCCCCAGATCAAAAAGGCGCCGGTACCGAACACTACGCCGGGGACTGTTCCGCTTCGCTGCATCCTGCCGACGGTAGTTCTCGGTAGCCTTGCGGTCATGTCGATAACCGTGTCAAAGACGGCCGTCACCGGGCTGACCGCGGCGGAGGTCGAGCAGCGTCGCCGCGACGGGCGCACCAACGATGTGCCGGATCGGGCGAGCCGATCCGTGCGCGATATCGTCCGTGCCAACGTCTTCACCAGGATCAACGCTATCCTGGGCGTGCTGTTCATCCTGGTGCTCGCGACCGGTTCGATCATCGACGGCATGTTCGGTCTGCTGATCATCGCCAATAGCGCGGTCGGCATCATCCAGGAGATCCGCGCCAAGCGCACCCTGGACCAGCTGGCCATTGTCGGCCAGGCCAAGCCGACCGTGCGCCGCGACGGCAAGGCGCAGGAGGTCATGCCGAAGGAGGTCGTACTCGACGATCTGATCGAGCTCGGTCCCGGCGACCAGATCGTCGTCGATGGCGCCGTCGAGGAATCCGCACTGCTCGAGGTAGACGAATCGCTGCTCACCGGTGAGGCCGATCCGGTGGACAAGCCGGTCGGCGCGGCGGTGATGTCGGGCAGCTACGTCGTCTCCGGTTCCGGCGCCTACCGCGCGACCAAGGTCGGCAAGGACGCCTACGCGGCCGAACTGGCCGCGGAGGCCAGCAAGTTCACGCTGGTGAAGTCCGAGCTGCGCAGCGGTATCGACACCATCCTCAAGGTCATCACCTACCTGCTGATCCCGGCCGGTCTGCTCAGTATCTACAACCAGCTGTTCTCCAGTAAGGAGTCCTGGCAGCTCGCGGTGACCGGCATGGTCGCGGCACTGGTGCCGATGGTGCCCGAGGGGCTGGTGTTGATGACCTCGGTCGCGTTCGCGGTCGGTGTCGTGCGACTCGGCCGGCGCCAATGTCTGGTCCAGGAATTGCCCGCCATCGAGGGGCTGGCCCGGGTGGACGTGGTCTGCGCGGACAAGACCGGCACGCTCACCGAGAACGGGATGCGCCTGTCGGATATCAAGACGCTCGGCTCATTCGACGACGCCGAGGTGCGCCGGGCCCTGGCGGCCATGGCGGCCGACGATCCGCGCCCGAATGCGAGCGTGCAGGCGATCGGCGAGGAGCTGACCGATAAGCCGGATTGGCAGCACACCGCGGTTGCGCCGTTCTCCTCGGCGAAGAAGTGGAGCGGTTTCTCCTATGGCGAGCACGGCGACTGGCTGCTCGGTGCGCCCGATGTGCTGCTCGATCCGAGCTCCGAAGATGCCCGCATCGCAGAGGAACTCGGTTCCTCGGGTCTGCGCATTCTGCTGCTGGCGCGCAGCGACCGTCCGGTCGATGCCGCTGATGCTCCCGGCACCGTCGATCCCGCCGCGCTCGTCGTACTCGAGCAGAAGGTGCGTCCCGATGCCCGAGAAACCCTGGATTACTTCGCCAGCCAACAGGTTTCGATCAAGGTGATCTCCGGCGACAATGCCGTCTCGGTCGGCGCGGTGGCGTCCTCGCTGGATCTGCCCGGCGGCGGTCATCCGGTCGACGCCCGCGAATTGCCCGAGGACCGTGACGCGCTCGCCGATGTGCTGGAGCACGAGACCACCTTCGGTCGGGTGCGTCCGGATCAGAAGCGGGCCATGGTGGCCGCCTTGCAATCACGCGATCACACCGTCGCTATGACCGGTGACGGTGTGAACGACGTACTGGCGCTGAAGGATTCCGATATCGGCGTGGCGATGGGCTCGGGCAGTCCGGCCACCCGCGCGGTCGCGCAGATCGTCCTGCTGGACAACAAATTCGCCACGCTGCCGTATGTGGTCGGTGAGGGCCGCCGGGTGATCGGCAATATCGAGCGGGTCTCGAATCTGTTCCTCACCAAGACCGTGTACTCGGTACTGCTCGCCTTCCTGGTCGGTATCGCCGGTATCGGCTCGCAGATCTTCGATTACGATCCGATCGGATATCCGTTCCTGCCGCGGCATGTCACGATCGCGGCCTGGTTCACCATCGGCATCCCGGCCTTCATCCTGTCGCTGGCTCCGAACAATGAACGCGCCCGCTCCGGTTTCGTCTCACGCGTTATGCGTTTGGCGATTCCGTCCGGTGTGGTGATCGGCGTCGCCACCTTCGTCGCCTACCTGATCGCCTACGCGGGGCCGCATGCCACCCCGGAGCAGAAGGAGCAGGCGGGCACCACGGCGCTGATCACGCTGATCATGATCGCGGTGTGGGTGCTGGCCATCGTCGCGCGGCCGTATGTGTGGTGGAAGGTGGTGCTGATCGGCGCCTCGATCCTCGCCTATGTGCTGTTGTTCACAATTCCGTTCACCAGACATTTCTTCAAACTCGACCCGTCGAACGTCGGGCTCACCACCACGGCGTTCATCTGCGGGGCGGTCGGCATCGTGCTCGTCGAGGCCGCGTGGTGGATCGCCGCTGGTCGCGGCGAGAAGCACTCGCTACTTCCGAGCTCACCGGGCGGGGGTGCCTGAACAACTGGACGGGTGACTCGCCGCGCTGCGAGATACCTTGTGCGAAGCGATCATTCGGGGTTGGAGTACCTTCTCGACTATGGAGGTATTGCTGCACCAGATCGACGCGTTCGCCGACGCACCGTTCTCCGGCAACCCAGCCGCGGTCATGCCGCTGCCCACCTGGCTGCCGGACGAGCTGCTGCAACAGCTGGCCGAGGAGAACAACCTCGCCGAGACCGCCTTCTACACCTTCCAATTACCCGTCGAGGCGGGCGGGCCACCGGGGGAATGGCCCGCTTGCCACCTGCGCTGGTTCACCCCGACGATGGAGGTGGACATGTGCGGCCACGCCACCATGGCCACGGCCGCGCAGATCCTCGAGGACATCCACCCGGGCGAGGATCGGGTGAGCTTCTTCACGCGCAGCGGCTGGCTGCATGTCGACCGCACCGATGACGACGAATACGTACTCGACCTGCCCGCCTTGGAATCCAAGGAGGTCACGCCCGATCCCGCACTGGTGGACGCGCTCGGTGTGCGCCCGGTGCGCGCATACACCGGATTCGACGAGGTGATCGTGCTCGGCTCCGAACGCGAGGTGCGCGCGGCGCGGCCGAATTTCGCGGCCTTCCCGCCGCTCGCCTTCGACGCCGTGATCACCGCGCCCGGCGACACCGTCGACTTCGTCTCCCGGGTCTTCGGACCGGACCTCGGTGTGGTCGAGGATCCGGTCACGGGATCGGCACATGCCCAGCTGGTTCCGCTGTGGAGCCGCGAATTCGGTCGCACCCGACTCAGTGCGCGTCAGCTGTCCCGGCGCGGCGGCAGCCTGCGCTGTGAACTCGCCGGCGACCGGGTGCTGCTCATCGGACGGTGCCGTCGGTACCTGGATGGTGTTGTGACACTGCCGGATTGAAGCCGGCGGAGTCGATCGCATCGCCAACTGCACCGATAAGTGACACCGTGACTACTGATCCGGTACCGCGCCGTCGTCCGGACCGGGCAGGGCGAGGTCCTGGTACTCGGGCAGTAGCGGGACGATGGCGAAGCTGGTGGCGACCGCGTCTGCGGGTAGCGCCTGGACGGCGCGGATCCCGTTCTGGGCGGCCAGATTTCGGAGTTCGGAGAGTCGGCCGCGAACCACGAGACCGACGGTGCATGCGCATCCGGCGCGCAGGCGGGCCACCGATACCGCGGTGATGCGGCTGGTGCGCTCGTCGGCTGGGTGTTCGGCCAGCAACTGCCAGGCGGCGTTATCGGCGGAGGCGACCGCGACGGAATTGCCAGCGGGGAGTTGGACCGTGACGATCGGGGTGTGCACGCGGGGGATCGACACGTGGTGGCTGGCCGCGGCGATGCGCAGGCCGCCGCTGTGTGCCGGAATCTGGTTGGGGGTGAGCGGTTCGGTGAACGAGACCAGTGCCCAATGATCACTGGTGTCCGGGCCGGAGAGCGAATCCCGGGCCCGCGCAAGATAATCCGCGACCGGCTCGCCCCGTTCGGGGCCGAGCCGGTCGGTGGAGATGCCCGATGGACGTGGCGGGTTCAGCGCGCCGAGCAGCACGATGAGCACCGCGAACCCGACCGCCGCAATGGCGATCGCGATGCGGCGCAAGAGCATCGAGTCAGGCATTGCGCAGCACGTCGAGCGCGTGCTTCAGATCGTCCGGATACTCGCTGGTGATCTCCAGGTAGTGGCCGTCGGCCGGATGGTTGAACCCGAGCGAACGCGCGTGCAGCCATTGCCGTTCCAGGCCGAGCCGCTCCGCCAACCGCGGATCCGCACCATAGGTGAGATCACCACAGCATGGATGCCGGATCGCCGAGAAGTGCACCCGGATCTGGTGGGTACGACCGGTTTCCAGATGAATATCGAGCAGACTCGCCGCCTGAAAGGCCTCGACGGTGTCGTAGTGCGTAATGCTCGGTCGACCGTCCGCGGTCACCGCGAACTTCCAGGCGTCACCGCGGGCCCGGCCGATCGGCGCGTCGATGGTGCCGCTGCTCGGATCCGGATGTCCCTGCACCAGTGCGTGATACCGCTTATCGACGGTGCGCTGCTTGAATGCCCGCTTGAGCACCGTATACGCGTGCTCGGACTGCGCGACCACCATCACACCGGAGGTGCCGACATCGAGCCGGTGCACGATGCCCTGCCGTTCGTGCGCACCCGAGGTCGAGATGCGGTAGCCCGCCGCGGCCAGTCCGCCGACCACCGTCGGACCGGTCCAGCCGACGCCGGTATGCGCCGCGACGCCGACGGGTTTGTCCACCGCGACGATGTCATCGTCGGCGTAGAGGATTTTCATCCCCTCCACCGGGATCGCCTCGACGGTGAGTTCGCGCTTGGGTTCCGGAAACTCGACCTCGAGCCAGGCGCCCGCGACCAGGCGATCCGATTTGCCCGCGGCGACGCCGTCGAGCTGCACCGAACCCTCCTCGGCCAGGGTGGCAACGGCGGTGCGGGACAGGCCGAGCAGTCGGGACAGGCCGGCGTCCACGCGCATGCCGTCGAGCCCGTCGGGTACGGGCATGGTCCGCGTTTCCCTCATGCCTCCACCTCGCTGGCGCTCGGTTCCGGCATCAGCGATGCCCGCTGTGACATGATTCGCTCGCTCATGCCGCCGTCCCCTTGCTGCTGGCCGTGCCGTTGGCGCCATTGTCCGACGGTTCGTCCTCGGAGCTCGTGATGGTCTCGGTCGCGGCCTCCTCGGAGCGGCCGTGTCCGGTGCGTGAGCCGTCGGGCTCGAAACCGAAGACCGTCAACACCACCAAAAGGATCGCGCCGCAGACGATCGAGGAGTCGGCCAGGTTGAACACCGGCCACCAACCGACCGCGATGAAGTCCACCACATGGCCCTGCAGCGGTCCAGGCGCACGGAACAACCGGTCGACCAGATTGCCGAGCGCGCCGCCGAGCACCATGCCGAGGCCGATCGCCCACCACAGCGAGCGCAGCGTGCGGCCGATGCGGATCACGCCGATCACCACGGCCGCGGCGACCAGGGTCAGCAGCCAGGTCATGCCGGTCGCCATGGAGAACGCCGCGCCCGGGTTGCGCACCAGCGACAGCCGCGCGAAATCGCCGAAGATCGGCACCGGATCGCCCGGGGTGAGCTTCGCGACGACGATGGTCTTGGTGAGCAGGTCCAGACCGAGCAATACCGCGGCGATGATCAGTAGCGTGGGTAGCCGCAGCGGTGCGGCGGCCTTCCCGGAATCGGCGGTTGGCGTCGGTGTTTCTGTCTCGTCGCTGGGCGGCACCGCCCCATCGGCGGTGTTGTCCTCGGACGGCCGGTCATCACTCACGTCGACCATCATCTCTCGAGCGACCACCTGCCCTGCGCACGCGGTCACCTGCATGTCCCAGCTGACACTCAGGAAGCGGTCGTACTCTGATGCTCGTGACGGCATTGTCTTCCCCCCACATACCCCGAATGGCGCGCTCGGGTGTGTTGTTGATGGTGCTCGCGGTCGGACTGTCCGCGTTCGGCGTCGGCTGTAGTGACAGCTCCGATGCGCGCGTGGAAACCGACAGCACCGAGCCGCTCGGCATCGGAAAGGAAGTGACCGTGCCGATCTCGGCCGCGGTCGCCACCGTCGTCTCGACGGGAGAGGAGCCGCGGTCGCTGCTGCGTCCCGGCTATCCGGCGGGCACGGTGCAGCAGGTGACGTTGCGCACCGATCATCACATCGAGCAGCAGATCAATGATCAGCCGCCGAGCGACTTCTCCTCGCCAGCGCTGACGATTCCGATGACGGCGCAGACCAATGCCGATGGTGTCGAGCTGACCCTCGGCACCATCTCCACCCCGGATCCGTCGCTGGCCAAGGCGCTCACGGCCGCCGGTGGATCGCACGCCGGATTCGATATGAGCGACCTCGGTGCGATCACGGCGCTGCGGCTCGCCCCGTCACCGGACACCTCCAATGCCGCCCGTGCGGCCCTGGAACAGGCCTTCTATCAGGCGGTCTACCGTTCGATCACCTTTCCCGACCAGCCCGTCGGCGAGGGCGCTGTGTGGACGGTGCGCCAAGAGGTCGACGGGGGTGTCGCACTGGACCAGGTGACCACCGCGACGCTGACCAAGCGCGATGGCGACCGGCTGACCATCGAACTCGAGGTGACCCAGCAGCCGAAGTCGCCGGTGTGGACGCTGCCCAATAACGCGGGCACGCTCGACATCAAGGATTACGTCATGCAGGGCGCGGGCACGATCACCGTCGACCTCGGCTTGCCACTGCCGGTGGCCGGATCCATCACCGTCGGCGGGCACCAGGCCTACCGCGATCCGCGCAGCGCGAGCATGCTGCAGCAGACGATCAATACGCAGGTCACCTGGAACGAATGAGCGCGGCCTCCGGTTTGCGCAGCAGCCGCAGGTCGTGGGATCAAAGCGCCGATCCAGGCCTCTTTGTCGGATTCGAGGAATAGGCTCGCACCTGTCCGACAAACGCCTCGATCGGAGGTATTCGATGTCCGATGTCAAACCGATCCCTGACGGATATCCGGTGGTCTCGCCCGGGCTGGCGATTGATGGCGCGGCCGCCGCCATAGATTTCTACAAGCGCATCTTCGGCGCATCGGAGCGGATGCGCATGCCGGGACCGGAGGGCAAGGTCGCGCACTGCGAACTCATGTTCGGCAATTCGCTCGTCATGGTCGGCGATCCGGCTCCCGATATGGACTTCCTCGACCCGAAGACGGTCGGCGGCACACCGGTCAACCTGTATGTCTACGTCCAGGACGCCGATGCCGCCTTCGCCGCGGCCCTCGCGGCGGGCGCCAAGGAACTCACCCCCATGACGACCCAGTTCTACGGTGATCGCAGTGGTGCGTTCGAAGATCCGTGGGGTCACCGGTGGACCGTGGCCACCCATGTCGAAGATGTTCCGCCGGACGAGATGGACCGGCGGATGGCCGAACTGTTCGGCGGCGTCTGACTTGTGCCCGGGCTGGTAGGCCGCGCGGACATATGCCGCGCGGCCGGACTCGAGGTGCGGGGACCTACCCGAGTACGATCGAGTCGCCCTCGACGTCGACCGATTTCGGGGCGAGTGGCCGGGTGGCCGGACCGTTGACCACCGAGCCGTCGAGGCCGAATTTGCTGCCGTGGCAGGCGCAGTTGATGGTGCCGCCGGAAACACTGGCGACCTTGCAGCCCGCATGCGTACAGGTCGAGTCCAAGCCGACGAATGAACCGGCACTGGGTTGAGTCACCACTACATCGCCCTTGATCACACCGCCGCCGACCGGCACCTCGGAGGTGGTCGCGATCGCATTTTGCCCGGCGGGTGCTTTCTGTCCGGGCGGTCCCGCGGCGGGTGCGGGTGCTTGGGGCGTGTTTGCCTTGCCGTATGTGGTGCACGCGGTCAGCGCGGCCGCGGCGGCCGCGGCGCTCGCACCCGCGATCACGACGGTGCGGCGGTTGAGATGGGGATCATTGCTGGTCATAGCGAACTCCGATCAGAAGATTCAGAACGTGATGCCGTTGTGCTGGAAGAACCACAGGGCCGAGGTGAGCCACAGCCCGGTCAGTCCGGTCAGCACCAGACCGCCCGCGGCGGGAATCACCCAGCCGGGCAGGCCCTTTCGGGTCAGCAGCAGCATCTTGGCGACGAACGCGCCGTAGCAGAAGCAGCCGAGCAGGGAATGGATGAGCACGCGGTTCTCGTAGTCTTGAAAACCCAATGCGTACAGGCAGTGCACGGCGACGGGAACGGTGACGAGTACGGCCAGGCGGCCGGACCACACATGGGCGGCGCCGATCCACGACGGGGTCTTGGCGAAGAGCGCGTCGAGTTTGCCGTACATGGCCAGCGCCGAGAGGAATTGGAACAGCGCGAGTGCGATGGCGAGCGTGGCCAGCCAGGTCTTCACCGCAACCGGACTGGAGAATCCGGCCACATTGATCGAAAAGAACCGTGGCTCATGCTGTTTCGCGTATACGCCGAGCAGTACCGATACCGCCGCGCCGACGAGCAGCGGTAGGACGATGGCCGCCGCTGATGCCCGGCCCGGATTCGCCCGGATCGTCGGCGCTTCCCGATCAGCCGACACTGTCACCACCACTTATCTTGTTCGCCGTGATCTTCTTGCCATTGACGACGGCCGTCGCATCGGGCGCGAGGGTGACCGCAGGTGCGGTGGAGCCGTCCGGATTGCGCTGCACGCCGGTGACCCCGCCGTCGGCGTCGACGATCCAGCTCTGGCGAGTCCCGGCCTCGCTGTAGATATAGAGCCCGGCGGGCGGTTGTACCGGGTTAGCGGTGTAGTTCCACTGCTTGCCGCCGATCCAGAGGGTGCCCCGCACCGACTTGCCGTCGAAGGCGCCGGTCAATGTGGCGTCGTCCTTGCCGGTGAGCTGCAACCCGTTCGTCGTGCTGCCACGCAGCCAGGATTCGATCGCTTTGCCGTCACAGGCGTAGGCGATGGCCTTATCGCCCGCGACGGTGATCTCCAGCGTGACGGTGCCGCCGGAGGCGAGCGGGATCTTGCCCACGTAGTCGGCCTTGGCCGGGAAGGGCGCGGCCGTGGGGGTCGTGGTGCTAGGCGGTGCCTGCGTCGTGGGTGCGGTGGTGGTTGCCACCGTGTTCGTCTTCGCCGTCGACGGTTCGGTGTCCTTGGACATATTGATGGCCAAGAGGATGAGGCCGAGTGCGGCCACTGCCGCCAGCGTGAGCCACGGTCCCAGTCGTTTCATAGGATCTCCTCGATGAGCGGCCGCAGGTGCCGCTGTTCGAATTGTCTACGTGGCAGACCCACCCAGCGGTTCAAACCGGCATTCGCGGCAACCGTCGAGCGGCGTGTCACCGAGCGTGTCGGTTCTTACCGATCGGTCAGTGAGGTGAGCCTGCTAGCAGGGCGAATCCGTTGCGGTCAGATGCTGTCGGAATCCGCGGAGCGCGACTGCCGAGCGGTACCAGCATCGGCGGTCGGAGCGTGGAAACCGCGGCGTGTGAGGTCCGGTGGATCCGGCCACAATCGCCGATGTGGTTGCGCGCCTGGTGGATCGGTCGCTGGTACACGTCCGGACGGCGGTACCGACTGCTGGAATCGGTGGCGGCGTTCAGTGAGCAGAGGATGTCACCGGGCGGGCTGAGGTGTCGCTGTCATACTGGTGATCGCGGCGGCGAGGTCTCTCGCTTGCGCTGGAGTCAGGTCGGCACCGGCGGCGTGGGCTGCGGTAAAGGCTGAATCACCCAGGGCGGCAATGATTTTGGCGGTGGGTCGGTCGATGTCGTGGCGTTCGGCGGGCAGCAGAGGGATGCCGTTGGTGATGCGGATGGCCTCGGAGGTGCCAAGGAGGGTTGCGGCGGTTTCGTATTCGCCCAGTTCGGTGGCCGCGGCGGCCAGGGCGGCAATGGCGAAGGTGGTGTCGCGGGGAGCGGCGATGCGGTGGGCGCCGTCGAGGGCGGACAGGTGCAGGGCGAGGGCGGCGGTCGGGTCGCGTTGTTCGAGGACATAGCCGAGTTCGACCTGGAGCATGGGCAGGAACAGGGGTGTTTCCGCCTCGTCGGCGGGGGTCGACTCCAGCAGTTCGCGCAGGATGCGTTCGGCGAGGTCCGGATTGCCGTCGCGACGGGCTGTGAAGGCCGCAACGATGGAGGCGAACAGGCGACCGGGAGCGTAACCGTGTTCGGCGGCGACGCGCAACGCCTGGTCGGCGAGGGCCGCGGCGCGGTCGAATTCGGTGTGCTGCATGCAGATCCAGCCGAGCCAGCACAGATGGGTGCAGACCTGCCCCCACAGCTCCAGCTCCTGCGCCAAACCCAGTGCGTCGGCGTGGATTTCCATCGCGCCGCGCAGATCGCCGGTCAATTCGGCCAGCCCGCCCAGCCATTCGGCCGCCTGCAGGCGACCCCAGCGGTCATCGATTTCGGCGAAGATGTGGGCAGCTGCGCGGGCATGCCGCTCCAAGGCGGGCAGGTCGACGCGGCTGTGCGCCGCCTTGGCCAGCGCCACATGCGCGGTCGCGACGGCCCACCGGTCACCGAGCTGTGCACCGACCGGGAGCGCCTGTTCGATGACCGCCTCCAGCTCGGGGAGATCACCGGATTCCAAGGCGGAGAAGGCAACGAACAATGCCGCCCGCGCCCGCCCCACCGGATTGTCGACGCTATCGAAGGCGGCGAACACCTCCGCCCGCCGCGCCGCCCCATCGGCGAATTCGCCCTGCTGGAAGGCGAACCCGAGATCCCACGCCAGTGCGCGGGCCCGCAATTCGGCCGAACTGCTCTGGCCGGAGTCGGTCAATGCCAGGGCGGCGGCGAGCCAGCGGCGCGCTTCCCCGAATCGGCCGCGCAGGAGCCAGTACCATGCGAGGGCATTGACCAGGCGCAAGGCGTGTTCCGCGTCCGCCACGTGCACGAACCGATCCAGTGCGGTGCGCAGATTCGCGCTTTCGCTGTCGAGTCGGCGTAGCCAGCGTTGCTGGTCCGCGCCGTAGAGTTCGGGTTCGGCCTGCTCGGCGAGGTGCAGGTAGTACAGGTGGTGCGCGCGGTACACCGCCTCGAGTTCACCCGCCTCCGCGAGCCGGTCCAGACTGAACGCCGCCACCGATTCCAGCAGTCGGTACCGCCGTCCGGACGTGTGTACCAGCGACCGATCCACCAGGCGCGCAACCACATCGGCGATTGTGGCCGGATCCAGCCGGACCGGTGGGAACGCGGTGTGACCGCCGTCCGCCGCAGTGTCGACATCGATCCGGCCAAGGGCGATAGCGCCCGCGTCGCGGATGGCCGAGTCCGGCCCGGTCGCCTCGTGTTCGGCGGGGCGGGTGCTGGCCGCGCGATCGTCGTTCGGCGCAGGAGGGGCGAGACCGGCGTCGGTACCGCCGCCATTCGCCCAGCCGAGACCGGTCGTCAGGGTCCCGTCGGCACGCGATCGGATGCCACCAGCGGGGAATGCTGCGGTGCGGCCGTGCGCGGTGGCTATTGGGTTTGCGGCGCATACGGTTTCGGCGGCATCGAGGGTGCAGCTGCCCGTGTGCACCGCCAAGCGGCGCAGCACCGTACGTTCGGTGTCGTCGAGCAGCCCCCAGCTCCAGTCGATCATGGCGGTGAGTGTCTGCTGTCGCGGCGGGGCACCGCGGTGCCCGGTGGCCAGCAGGCGGAAACGGTCGTCGAGGCGGGCCACCATTTCGTGCACGCCGAGGGCGCGGACTCGGGTTGCGGCCAGTTCCAAGGCCAGTGGAATGCCGTCGAGTCGACGGCACAGGATGGCAACGGATTCGGCGGTGTCGGCGTCGAGGGTGAAATTGCGGTCGCTCGCTCGGGCACGTGTGACGAAAAACTCTACAGCACTGGACTTTTCGACTTCGGCGAGACCGGCGTCGGCAGCGGGTACGGCCAATGGTTCGACCGCGACGATATCCTCACCGGGCAGCCGCAATTGTTCGCGGCTGGTCGCCAGGATGTGCAGCTTCGGTGCCGCGCCGAGTAGCAGTTCGGCGAGGTCGGCCGCGTGGTCGACGACGTGTTCGCAATTGTCCAGGACCAGCAGCAATTCCTGATCGGCCAATACCTCGCACAGCAGGTCCGTCGGATCGGCGCCATCGGTGGCGCGGATACCGAGCACCTGCGATACCACCTCGGCCAGCCAGGAGGTGGCGTCGGTCGAGGTCGGCTGCAATGGCGCGAGCTCGATCAGCCAAGTGCCATGTGGGAAGCGCTCTTTCAGCCCGGCGGCGGTCGCCAGCGCCAAGCGGGTCTTGCCGACGCCGCCGGGTCCGGTCAGCGTCACCAGCCTGGTCTCGGATACCGCCTCGCGCAGTCGCGCCACAGCCTCGTCCCGCCCGATCAATGCGGTGCGCTGGGCCGGGATATTGGAGCTGCGCCGCCGGACCACGTGCTCCGGTCGCGGTGCGGCGACCTCCAGCTCCTGACCGAGGATCGAGCGCTGCAGCGCAACGAGTTCCGGGCTCGGATCCAGACCGAGTTCATCATCGAGATGGCGGCGCAGATCCTCGTAGCTCGCCAGTGCCTCGGCCTGGCGTCCGGCACCGTAGAGTGCACGCAGTAGTGCGGCCCGAAGTCGTTCGCGCAGTGGATGTTCGCGCACGAATACCGCGAGATCGCCAGCGACTTCACGATATTCACCGAGCGAAAGCCGTGCCTCGGCCAACTCCTCCACCGCGACCAGGCGCTGCTCCTCGAGCTGTGCAATGACCGGTCCGGCGAATTCGGCATCGCGGAAGTCGGCGAATGCGGGTCCACGCCACAATCCCAGCGCCTCGGTGAGTGCCGCGACGCGGGCGGCCGTATCGGTGGCGGCACGCGCCGTGGCGATCAGCGAGCGGAACCGCAGCGCGTCCACCTCGGCACCGACCAGCCGGTACCCGGGCGGCGGTGACACCACCAGATCGCGTCCGCCGGGTTCGGCATCCTCGAGCGCCCTGCGCAATTGTGACGCCTTCGCGGCCAGCGTGCCCGCCGGATTGCCCGGCGGATCCGCGGCCCAGATGTCATCGACGAGCCGATCCGCCGACACCGGTTGACCACCGGCGACCAGCAGATCCGCCAGCAGTGCACGCACCTTCGCACCCGGAATCGGCACCACGGTGCCGGCATCGGTCCACACCGTCAACGCACCGAGCACACCGAAACGCATGTGCGCAGCTTAGCGGGGTACCACCGTCCGGAAGCGGACCGTAAACAAACCGGAAGGCCACGCGCCCAGAGTTGGTGACAACGCAGGAACACCGACCAGGGAGCCCGATATGAAACTCACCACCGCGATCGCCACGACCATCGCAGCCACCGTGACCGCACTGCTCACCGGCTGCGGATCCGAGAGCGCGAAGGCCCCGGCTCCCGGCGCCTACGCCGACGTCAACGGCCTGCACATGTACTACGAGGTGCACGGCCCCGCCACTGATCAGCCCCCGCTGGTCCTGCTGCACGGTGCGCTCTCGGGCATCGGCACCGATTTCGGCCAGCTGATCCCGGAACTGTCCAGGACCCGGCGCGTCATTGCGATCGAACAGCAGGCGCACGGCCACACCGCCGATATCGACCGCCCGCTGCGCTATGAGCAGATGGCCGAGGATACCGTCGCCCTGCTGCACAGCATCGGCGTGCAGCGCGCCGATATCTTCGGCTACAGCATGGGCGGTGGCGTCGCACTGCAGATCGCGCTCACCCATCCGGACCTGGTGCGCAAGCAGATCATCGCCGCCGCCAGCCTCGATGTGAACGGCATTAAACCCGGTCTGATGGAGGGCATTGCCGACATTCAGCCCGAAATGCTCTACGGCACACCGTTCCACAATGACTACCTCGCGAATGCGCCTCGCCCCGAAGACTTCCCGCGCTTGGTCGCCAAGGTCGGCGAACAGGATAAGAACGCGACCCCGACCTTCCCGGTCGAGGCCGTCCGCCGGATCACATCGCCGACATTGACGATGGTCGGTGACGCCGACATCATCCGGCCCGAGCATGCCGTCGAAATGTTCCGTGTCTTCGGCGGTGGCGCGATGGGCGACACTCCGGCGGGACTGCCGAACGCACAGCTGGCGATCCTGCCCGGCACCTCGCACGTCACCCTGGTACACCGCCCCGACCTGCTGCTGTCCATCGTTCCGGCATTCCTCGACGCGCCGATCAAGGCCGCACCGTGACCGAGCGCGCGATCGAGGCGTTACCTCGTGCGCAGTCCGGGGTAGCGCATCAGCGCCTGCGCATCGCGATGATCATCGGCTCCACCCGCACCGGCCGCTTCGGTCCGACAGTTGCCGAATGGGTCGCCGGTCGTATCCATCGCCGCCGCGACCTCGACCTGGACACCATTGACCTCGCCACCGCCGGACTGCCCGATCAGCTGACCGAGCCGACTCCCGCGCCGGTGCGCGAACTCGGGCGGCGCCTGGCCGCTGCCGACGCCTTCATCGTCGTCACCCCCGAATACAACGGCAGCTTCCCGGCCGCGCTGAAGAACGCGATCGACTGGTTCGATGTGGAATGGGCGGCCAAACCGGTCACCGTCGTCAGCTACGGCCGCGACTCCGACGGCAGCCGCGTAACCGCCCAGCTGCGCCAGATATTCGGAGAACTCAACGCCGTCCCGATCCGCCGCACCGTCCCGGTCGCGCGGGCATGGCAGCGCTTCGCCGCCGACGGCAGCTGGCCCCGCCGCGATCCCGAACTCGATGCGGCGGTAGGTGTCACGTTGGACCAACTCACCTGGTGGGCAACGGCTTTGCGGGCAGCCCGCCTGCGGGACGCCTTCGTCGTCTAGCAGGCCTGGTGCGGTGCGGGCATGCGGTGGGCGAGCAGAAAACGCATCAGGTTGCGCTGGACCTCGATGCCCCCGTCGTCCTGAACAATGCGCGCACCGATCACGTGCTCGGAGAGCAGCGGTGTGGTGAATTGCGCCAGTTCACATCCGCGCGGACTGTCGTAGTGCTCGGCGGTGAGTGGGATCGGGAGACCCGGTCCGGCGGCGAGAGCGTCCTGACGCGTCGGCACGGTCGGCACCGAACCCGGATCCGCGAGGTTATCGGCCTCGCGCCATTGCGCGAGGTTGCTGCGGCCGATCACGTAGTTGCTGATCTCGTCGAAGAGGGACTGTAGAAAATACGTCGGCATCGTGCGGGCGCGAGTACCCATCGCGTCGATGATCAGCTGGCCACCGAGCTCGGATCGGTAGGGCGCACCGGCCATCGGCGCGATCGCCGCATAGAGGTCCGGGTAGGTGGCGCCCAAATTGGTGGTCATCGCACCACCGGCGGAGTACCCGCCGAGATAGACGCGCGAGCGATCGAGTTGGAATTCATCGATGACCGTGGTGGTGATGCCCGCGATGATGGACGGCTCGCCCTGGCCGCGTTCGCGGTTCTCGGCTTTGTCCCAGTTCCAGCAGAATTCCTTATTGGCCGCCTGGTCCTGGATCGGATAGGCGAGCACGAAACCCATTTCGTCGGCGACCCGGGTGAGCGAGAAGCCGGTCGGCTGGCCGTCGGTGAGCGGGTCGCTGCAGCCGTGCAGGTACACCATCAGCGGCCTACCCGCACTGCTGCCCGGCGGTACATGCAGGTAGTAGCAGCGGGTGCCCGCGGCATTGGTGTAACAGCGTTTATCGATCTGGGCTTGTGCGCGCGGTGCACCGAGCAGCAGCGAAGTGGTGGCGATCAGGAAGGCGCCGACGACAGCGCAGAGACGGGTCGCGGCAATTCGCACGTCGGGAATACTAGCCGGGCACTGAACTTCTGCGGCAATCGTGTGTCCGGCGACGCGGCAGGGCGGACCCGGTCCCCCTCATCATTGCGGTGGCCGGGTCCGCCCGGGAACGTCGCCTAACTGCGCGCGATGGCCTCGAAGACCTTCGGATCGACGAGGGTCGACGTATCGCCGAGTTCGCGACCCTCTGCGATATCGCGGAGTAGGCGGCGCATGATCTTGCCGCTGCGGGTTTTCGGGAGTTCCGGGACGATATGGATTTCCCTGGGGCGGGCAATGGGGCTGATCTCCTGGGAGACAGCGGCTTTCAGCTCACCGATCAGCACATCGCCGGAATTGTGCGCACCCGCGGTGAGGATGACGAAGGCGACGATGGCCTGGCCGGTGGTGGCATCGTTCGCACCGACCACCGCGGCCTCCGCGACCGACGCATATCCGACGAGCGCGGATTCCACCTCGGCGGTGGAGATGCGGTGTCCGGAGACATTCATGACATCGTCGACGCGGCCCAGCACCCAGAGATCGCCGTCGTCGTCGAGCTTGGCGCCGTCACCGGCGAAATACCAACCGCGCTCGGCGAATCGGTCCCAGTAGGTCTCGCGGAACCGATCCATATCGCCCCAGATGCCGCGCAGCATCGAGGGCCACGGCTGATCCAGTACCAGCAGTCCGGAACGGCCGTGTTCGAGTTCGACGCCGTCGTCATCGACGATCTTCGCGGAGATGCCGGGCAGCGGGGTCATGGCCGCACCCGGTTTGGCGGCCGTGACACCGGGCAGCGGGGAGATCATGATGGCTCCGGTCTCGGTCTGCCACCAGGTGTCCACAATCGGAGTCCGGTTGCCGCCCAGCACCTCTCGGTACCAGCGCCAGGCCTCCGGATTGATCGGCTCGCCGACGCTGCCGAGCAGCCGGATGCTGGACAGATCGTGCGCGTCCGGAATCTCGCGGCCCCACTTCATGAAGGTCCGCACGAGTGTGGGTGCGGTGTAATAGATGGTGACGCCGTACTTTTCGATGATGTCGAAATGCCGGTGCTCATCGGGAGAGTTGGGTGTGCCCTCGTAGACGACCTGGGTGGTGCGGTTCGACAGCGGTCCGTAGACGATGTAGGTGTGTCCGGTGACCCAGCCGATATCGGCGGTGCACCAGTAGACGTCCTGTCCCGCTTTGTGGTCGAAGACGTTGTGGTGGGTGTAGGACGCCTGGGTCAGGTAGCCGCCGGTGGTGTGCAGAATGCCCTTGGGCTTTCCGGTGGTGCCGGAGGTGTAGAGGATGAACAGCGGATGTTCGGCGTCGAAGGCCTGCGGTGTGTGTTCGGGGCTGGCCTGTGCGATGGTCTCGTGCCACCACAGATCGCGGCCCTCGGTCCACGGCACCTCGATATCGGTGCGTCGCACCACCAGTACGTGCTCAACGCTGTGTCCATTTTCGCCCGAGCGGGGGCCCTCCGTGGTTACGCGGGCTTCCTCCTCCGGGCCCTGACCGCTCGGGCGGGGCGGCACATCGCCGTGGGCGTAGAGCGCCTCGTCGACGGCTTCCTTCAGCGGTGCGGACTTTCCGCGCCGCCACTGTCCGTCGGTGGTGATGATGAGCCGGGCGCTCGCGTCATCGACGCGTTGGCGCAGGGCGGTGGGGGAGAAGCCGGCGAATACCACCGAATGGGTGAGGCCCAGTCGCGCACAGGCCAGCATCGATACGATCGCCTCGGGGACCATCGGCATATAGATGGCGACCCGATCGCCGGGCTCGAGTCCGAGTTCGGTGAGGTAGTTGGCGGCCCGGGACACCTCGGCCAGCAGTTCGGCGTAGGTGATATCGCGGGAGTCGCCCGGTTCGCCCTCCCAGTGTATGGCGACCTGGTCGCCGTGCCCGTCGAGTACATGGCGGTCCACGCAGTTGTAGGCGACGTTGAGCTTGCCGTCGACGAACCACTTCGCGACGGGCGCGTCACTCCAATCCAGGACCTGGGTCCATGGCTGATCCCAGTGCAACCGCCGAGCCTGCTCGGCCCAGAACGCGTCGCGATCCGCCGCGGCCCGCTCGTAGATCGACGCGTCGGTGTTCGCGGCTGCGGCGAACTCCTCGCTCGGTGGGTACGACTCCCGGTAGTCGGCGGTGGTATCGGTCATCTTGTCTCTTCCTTCACGTAGCCCGTGGTGCTGGCAGTCGCGGTCGAATTCGACAGTAACCAACTGTGACCCGCACCGCGTCCGGTGTGTCCAACGGGTTTCCATCCCGTCACGACAGCGGGTATCCTGCGCGATCCGCTGACAAACCGGCCCTCCGGTCGCTATCGTCATAGACCAACCAGCTCCGGACACCGGAAGCCCCAACGGAGGCATACTTCCGGCAGATGTCCGTTTTCTCGTGAATCTTTAGCGTGTTTCGCCGATGTTGCCGGATTGGTAACAAGTGGAACGAACCTCGGTCAATCCGGTGACAAGTCTGCTTCGAATGGCTAACGTCCCAGGCATTCCAAGGCGGATCGAGTCGCGCATGCGTGGTCGCGGATCCCCTTTGCTTGTCTCGAGGAGAACGCGTTGAGATTCAACAGAGCTACAGCGTTGACTGCGGCAGTCGTACTGGCCACAAGCCTGGGACTGTCCGCATGTTCGTCCAGCGATAGTGCCGATGCCGACATCGTCACGACGAACGCCGGGGAGCCGCAGAACCCATTGGTACCGACCAATACCAATGAGAATATGGGCGGCCGGGTGGTGGACCGGCTGTTCGCGGGTCTGAAGTACTACGACGGCAAGGGTGTCGCGCACGACGAGATGGCCGAGTCGATCAAGACCCCCGACCGCAAGAGTTACACCATCACCATCAAGCCGGACTGGAAGTTCACCGACGGCACCACGGTGACGGCGAAGTCGTTCGTCGACGCCTGGAACTATGGCGCCCTCGGCACCAATGGCCAGTTGCAGAGCTACGCGTTCACCCCGATCGTCGGATTCGACGAGGTATCTGCGGAAAAGCCAACGGCTCAGACGATGTCGGGTCTGAAGGTGGTCGACGACCGGACCTTCACCGTCCAGCTGAAGTCGCCGTCCATCGACTTCGAGACCGAACTCGGCTACGCGCCGTTCTATCCGCTGCCCGAGGCCGCGTTCAAGGATATGAAGGCCTTCGGTGAGAACCCGATCGGCAACGGTCCCTACAAGTTCCAGACCTGGGAACACAACGTCAAGATCGATCTGGCGCCCAACCAGGACTACAAGGGCGGCCGCCCGGCCAAGAACAAGGGCCTGCGCTTCGTCATGTACCAGTCGTTCGACACCGCGTACTCGGATCTGCAGGCGGGCAATCTCGATACCCTGGACACAATTCCGGACAGCGCGCTGACCTCCTTCAAGAAGGACCTCGGCGATCGCGCGATCCTCGAGCCGTCCGCGCAGAACCAGCACATCGGCGTCCAGGGCAATGTCCCGCATTTCGGTGGTGAGGAGGGTCTGCTGCGCCGCAAGGCCATCTCCATGGCGATCAACCGGCAGCAGATCTGCGACACCATCTTCAACGGCACCAAGATCCCGGCCCGTGACTTCACTTCGAGCACGCTGCCCGGATTCGACGGGAACCTGCCCGGCTCGGAGATGTTGAAGTACAACCCCGAAGAGGCCAAGAAGCTCTGGGCGCAGGCCGATGCCATTTCGCCATGGTCGGGGCGCTACGAGATCGCCTACAACTCCGACGGCGGCCACCAGGCGTGGGTCGAGGCCGTGGCCAACAGCGTCAAGAACACCCTCGGTATCGACGCCGTCGCCACGCCGTACCCGACCTTCAAGAACATCCGAGATCTGGTGAACCAGAAGACGATCGGCAAGTCCTTCCGCTACGGCTGGCAGGGCGACTACCCGACGATGCTGCAGTTCCTCACCTCGCAGTACTACAGCTACTCCGAGACCAATAACGTCGACTACAAGAGCCCCGAATTCGACCACCTGCTCGATGCCGCGCTCGCCGCGCCGACACTGCCGGAGTCGTACAAGATCGTGGCGCAGGCGCAGGCGTTGCTGATCAAGGACATGGCCGATATCCCGGTGCTGGACTACCTCGCCGCAGCGGGACGTTCGGACAAGGTCAAGAAGGCCGATCTGGCCTGGAACGGCCTGTTCGACTTCGAGAACATCGAGAAGTAGCCGCTCGGCGCCGACCGTG